>JAVEES010000341.1 GCA_030840285.1 Pseudonocardiales bacterium | reverse complement strand
GTCGTTCTTGAGCAGATCGGTCAGCCCGTCGAGGTCGGGCCCTTGCTCGCTGACCGAGGCCCAACTCCGGAACGGCCGGGGCAGCGTGCCGGCCCCGCTGTGCCAGGCCTCGAGCAGCGGAGCAGCTTCGTCCGGCGGCAGTGCCTCGATCCCGAGCGGGGTGGACAGCGAGACAAGTACGGCCGCCCGGCCCGATTCCCGAGCCGCCCGCCGTTCGGGGTCGTGGTCCTGCGCGCTTACCTCGAACGGTGGCTCGCCGCCGGTGTGCAAGGTCCAGCCACGCAGCATCGGCGGCACGCTTCGGGCCCGCAACGCCTCGATGAAGGCAGCGGGCCAGAGGTGCTGGTGTACGTCGATGCAACCGTCGGGAAACACGGGGAAACCTGTCTGCGATGAGGGAGGTGAAGCGCATCAGTGATGCGATTAAGTGAACCGCTTCACCATAGCCGATGTCAACCCTTCGTGACGTTCGGCAGGGTCGGAATATGCCGGACCGGCGTGTCCGTTCGGCCGCCGTCGTCGCCCCTTGCCAGTACGCTCGCCGGGTGTCTCAGAGACCGCGGCGAGTGACGCTTCGCGACATCTCCGCCGAGACCGGGCTGTCGATGGCGGCGGTGTCCTACGCGTTGCGCGGCATCCAGGTGCCGATCGAGACCCAGGAGCGGGTGCGGGCGGTCGCCGAGCGCCTCGGTTACCAGGCCGACCCGATCGCGCGGGCGCTGGCTTCAGGACGTACCGGCTACATCGGAGTGCTGTGCGGCTCGCTGACCGACATCTGGCAGCAGGGCGTCGCCGCGGCGCTCGGACGCGGATTGCTCGCCGAGTCCCGGCAGGCGATGATCGTCGACGCCTCCAATGATCCCGTGGTCGAGGCGGCGCTGGCGATGCAGCTGCTCGATCAGCGAGTCGATGCGATCATCGCGCTGCCGGTGGATCCCGCGGCTCGACATTGGCGCGAGGTGGCCGAGAAGGTTCAGCTGGTCTCGATCGGGGACGGCCTGCCGGGGGTGGCGACCGCCGCAGAGGTGGTCTTCGACAACGAGGCCGGGGTATCCAGCGCGATGCATCAACTGCTCGACGCCGGCCATCGCCGGATCGCGGTGCTGACCCCGGCGGCGCTCGCCACGCCTGATCGTCCGGCCGAGGTGGTCATCCACCGGCTTGCCACCGAGCTCGGCCTGGACGTCAGCCTGCACACCTCGCCGCATGAGCTCGACGGGGCCAGGGCGGTGGCCCTGGACGTGCTGAGTTCGGATCGCCGGCCGACCGCGATCTTCTGCCTCACCGACTCGATGGCCTACGGCGTCTATGCCGCGACCAGGGAACTGAATCTCGATGTGCCGGGCGAGCTCTCGGTGCTCGGTTACGACGACAACCCCGTGTCCGGCCTGCTCACGCCCCCGCTGTCGAGCTATCGCTGGCCGATCGACGAGCTGGTGTCCGCCGTTGTCGAGCGAACCGTCCGGGCTGTCGATGAGGGCAAGCGCTCGAGACGCAAGGTGCTCACGCCGATTCCGCAGTTCCGCGCCTCGGTCGCGCCGCCGCCCCGCCCCGTCACCGCTTTTGGCGTGGAGTCCGGGCTATCACGGACTCCACGCCACAACCGTGCGCCGGACGAGGGTTAGTGGCCGGTCAGCATCACCCCGGCGTACGAGACCGATGCGACCAGCAGCCACGCCAGTAGGCCTAGTACCAGCGGCCTGCCACCAGCCCGGCGCAGCAACCGCCACGAGATCCCGGTGCCCAAGCCGAACAATGCCGCGGTGAGCAGGATCTGCTGCAGATCGGTGGCCAGCCGCAATCCCGAGGCCGGCACCACGCCGGTCGAGCGCAGCACGATCGCCAGAATGAAACCAGCCACGAACAGCGGCACCGGCGCCGGCCGGCGCGCGGAGTTGGTGCTCTCGTCCAACTGCGCGGTGGCGATCGTACGGCGGCGCGCGAGATAGACCCCGGTGACCAACGGAGCGAGCAGCACCACCCGGGTGAGCTTGACGACGATGGCAGCCTGCAGGGCGCCGTGCCCCACCCGGTTCGCGGTGGCCACCGTCTGCCCGACATCGTGCACCGATGCACCGGTCCAGGCGCCGAAGCTCAGGTAGTCCAGGTGCAGGGGCACGCGCAGCAGCGGCAGCACCAGGATGGCCAAGCTGCCGCAGAGCGTGACCAGCGCGACCGCGATCACCGTGTCGTCCTCGTCGCCGCCGGCAACCGGCTGCATCCCGGCGACCGCGGAGGCGCCGCAGATCGAAAAGCCGGTTGCGACCAGCAGGCCGAGCGGCCGCCGGAGGCCCAGGGCGCGGGCGATGAGCTGGGTTCCGAAGAAGGTCACCGTGACGGTGACGATCACCACGGTCAGGCCCGATCCACCCAGCTGCCGCAGATCCGTCAGCGACAGTTGAAGCCCGAGCAGCACGACCGCGATCCGCAGCACGCTCTTGCTCGCCAGCGCCAGACCGGGCCGGGCATCGTCGTGGACCATGCCGAGGTTCACCGCCAGGACGCCGAGGACGACCGCGGCTGTGGTGACGTTGATGGCCGGGATCAGCCGGGTGATTCCGTAGGCCGCGGCGACCGCGAGCGCGGTGAGCCCCAGTCCGGGTAACTGGACGAGCAGCGCGCTGCGCCACGCGTGCGGCGATTGATGCCGGTCAGTCCGAGGTCGCTGGGGCAGGCGGTGCAACAGGGTAGTTGTGCTCACACCACCAGGCTCGTCCTCGCCGGAGGGCTCCGGTAGGCAGTTCTCGGCTAGCATGGCATAGCCTTTGGTTATGACTGGGCCTCAGATACCCCTCGCGGCGGAGCGCCCGCGGATACCCCTCGCGGCGGAGCGCCTGCCCGCCCTCGACTCGATCCGGTTACTGGTGCTCATTGCCGACCACGGCAGCATCGGCGCGGCCGCGAGCCAACTCGGGCTGAGCCAGCCGTCGGCGAGCAAGCGAATCCGGTTGCTGGAACGCGAGCTGGGGGTTGCCCTGCTCGAACGGGGTGCCCGAGGCTCGGTGCTCACCGACCAGGGCCGGACCATCACCGACTGGGGACGCTCGGTGCTGGCGGCGGCGCACACCCTCGTCGTCGGCGCCCAGGCGATGCGTACCTCGACCGCCGCCCGGCTGAGCACGGCGGCGAGCCAGACTATCGCCGAATACCTCTTTCCACACTGGCTCGCCGAGATGAGCAGGCGGGATGCGCATCACTCGGTCGCTCTCCGGGTGGCGAACTCGGGTGCTGTCGTGAACCTGGTCCGGGAGCACCAGGTCGAACTCGGCTTTATCGAGGCCCCAACGGTTCCCCGCGACCTGGCGAGCCGCACCGTCGCCACCGACCGGCTGGTCGTGGTCGCCTCGCCATCGCACCGATGGTCACGCCGCCGGACGCCGGTGACGGCCGATGAGCTGCTCAGCACGAGGCTGGTGTTGCGCGAGGCCGGATCGGGGACCCGGGCGACCCTTGAGCGCGTGCTTCCCGCACCGCCCGGCGACTATCTGGAGCTGGATTCCAACGCTGCCGTCAAGGTGATGGTGGCCGGCGGCGCCGGGATAGCGGTGCTGAGCACGCTCGCGGTGGCCGGTGAGCTGGCTGACGGACGGCTGGTGGAGCTACCGACGGCCGGGCTGGATCTGCGCAGGTCCCTGCGCGCGATCTGGCCCAGAGGACGCCGCCTGCTCGGTGCGGCCTCGGAATTTCTCGCCGTGACCTGAGCATCCGCCGTTTCCCACGGCGGAGCGCGCGCCAGGTGCATGATGGTCGAATGGCGATCAGCGTGTTCGACCTCTTCACGATCGGGATCGGGCCATCGTCCTCGCATACGGTCGGTCCGATGCGAGCCGCGCGTACCTTCGCGCTCGGGCTGGAGCGCGACGGCCTGCTCGGGGATGTTCAGCGGGTCCGCGCCGAGCTTTTCGGCTCGCTCGGAGCGACCGGCCACGGCCACGGCTCGGATCGTGCCGTCATTCTCGGTCTCGAAGGTGAGACTCCGGAGGGCGTGGACACCAAGACGGTGGCCGAGCGGGTTGCGGCGGTCAAGCAGGCGGGTTCGGTGCGGTTGCTCGGTCGGCACCGGGCTGCCTTGGCCGAGCAGGACCTGGTGTTGCACCGGCGATCCGCGTTGCCCTTCCATCCGAACGGCATGCAGTTCTTCGCCTACGGCGCGGACGGTGAGCCCCTGCGGCAGCGCACCTACTATTCCGTCGGCGGCGGGTTCGTGGTGGACGAGCAGGCGGCCGGAGCTGATCGGATCAAGCCCGACGACACCGTGCTGCCCTACCCCTTCACGACCGGCGCCGAACTATGCCAGCGCTGCGCGGAGTCCGGCCTGCCGGTCTCGCAGGTGATGATGGAGAACGAGAAGGTCTGGCGCTCGGAGCAGGAGGTCACCGACGGCTTACTGCACATCTGGCAGGTCATGCAGAATTGCGTGAACGCCGGGATAGCCGGCTCGGGCGTCCTGCCCGGTGGTTTGAAGGTCAAGCGGCGCGCGCCCGAGTTGCACGCGCTGCTGACCGCTGAGCCGTACTCGACCGATCCGCTGAAGGTGATGGACTGGGTCGATCTGTTCGCCCTTGCGGTCAACGAGGAGAACGCGGCGGGCGGACGGGTGGTGACCGCGCCGACCAACGGCGCAGCCGGCATCATCCCCGCAGTGCTGCACTACTACCGGCGGTTCATTCCGGGCTCGACCGATGCGGGCGTCGTCCGGTTCCTGCTCACCGCGGGAGCGATCGGCGTGCTCTACAAAGAGAACGCCTCGATCTCGGGAGCCGAGGTCGGCTGCCAGGGCGAGGTCGGATCGGCATGTTCGATGGCCTCCGGCGCCCTGTGCGAGGTGATGGGCGGGACTCCGAGGCAGGTCGAGAACGCGGCTGAGATCGGGATGGAGCACAACCTCGGGCTGACCTGTGATCCCGTCGGTGGCCTGGTGCAGATTCCGTGCATCGAGCGCAATGCGATGGCCTCGGTGAAGGCCATCAACGCGGCCCGGATCGCGATGCGCGGCGACGGCACCCACATCGTCAGCCTGGACAAGGTGATCAAGACGATGCGCGAGACCGGTGCGGACATGAAGGTCAAGTACAAGGAGACCGCCCGGGGCGGTCTCGCGGTGAACGTCATCGAATGCTGAGCTGGTATCCGGCGCATTCGCCGTGAACATCATGCTGAGCTGGTAGCCGGCGCCTTCGCGGTGTCTGCTCGTCGGCGCATTCGAAAGCGAGTGATCACTCTGCGGCGCGGCGCACCGCTCGGCGAAGCGGCGCGTGAAAACATCCCGTTTCGCCATGAAATCGTTCCACACCAGACCTCGGCCAGCGCTGTCGAGCGGCGCTGCCCCGACCCGCCGGCGGCCGGGCCCTTCGATCTCGCGGGCAAGGCTGCCGGGCCTGGACGGCTTGCGGGCGCTGGCGGTGCTCGCGGTCCTGATATTTCATGCCGACTCCCGCCTGCTGCCGGGTGGCTTCCTGGGCGTTGACCTGTTCTTCGTCCTCAGCGGCTACCTGATCACCCGGCTGCTGCTGTCCGAACTCGGCCACACCGGACGGCTGGATCTGGCCGGCTTCTACCTGCGCAGGGTGTTTCGCCTGATGCCGGCGCTGATCGTGCTGCTGCTGGCGGTCACCGCCGCGGTCGCGTGGATGTGGCACGACGAACTGCCGACGCTGAAGGGCTCGGTGGTTTCGAGCCTTGCCTACGTGGGCAACTGGTGGCTGATCGATGCTCACCAGTCCTACTTCGTGGCCTCGGGCCGCCCGCCGATGCTCCAGCACCTGTGGTCACTGGCCATCGAGGAGCAGTTCTACCTGCTGTGGCCGGTCGTGCTGATGGCAATCACGGCTCGACGGCGGCGCTTCGGCTGGGTTGCCGCGCTCGCTCTCGGGCTGGCGCTGGCATCGACCTGCGCGATGGCGCTGATCGCAGTGCGGACCGGTGTTCCCTACGCGGCGGACTCGTCCCGGGTCTACTTCGGGACGGACACCCACGCGATGGGCCTGCTGCTGGGTGCCGCGGTTGGTGCGCTCGCCGAGCGGCTCGACTTCCAGCCCAAGCGGTCCTGGCGGATCCGGCCCTGGGCGACGGACGTGGTGGGCCTGGCAGGTCTGCTCACCTTCGGCTGGCTGAGCTGGCGGCTCGACGAATTCTCCGAGGCGTTGTTCCGCGGCGGGTTCTTCCTGATCAGTGGCTTGGCCGTGCTCGTCGTGGCCTCGGTGGCCCGGCCGACAAGCCATCTCGGACGGCTCCTGAGCCGGCAACCGCTGCGCTGGCTGGGAGATCGCTCGTATGCGATCTATCTGTGGCACTGGCCGGTCGTGGTCGTCACCCGGCCGGGTGTGGATTTGCCCGCGGATCGCTGGGCAGTCGACGGTCTGCGGCTCGTCCTGCCACTTGCCCTTGCCTCGCTGAGTCACCTGCTGGTCGAGAC
>JAVEES010000328.1 GCA_030840285.1 Pseudonocardiales bacterium | reverse complement strand
ACGGCTCGGCCCTCCTGATACTCCGCCGCGGCATCATCGTCAGCACCCTCTCGGGCCAGTTTGATCGCGGTGTAGACGAGAAATGCGCCGAACAGGTAGAAGACCCACGAGAACGTGTTGATCGCTGCCGCTCCGACCGCGATGAAGATGCCACGCAATACCAAGGCGAGCACGATACCGACGAGCAACGCGGATTGTTGCAGCTGACGTGGCACGGCGAGCTTGGTCATGATGATCAAGAAAATGAAGAGATTGTCGACCGACAGGGAGTACTCCGTCAGCCAGCCGGCGAAGAACTCGGTGCCGTATTGCGAACCGGAGACCACCATGACGCCTAGTCCGAACAGCACCGCGACCGCGACGAAGAAGGCCAGGTGGGTCGCCGATTCACGCATCGTGGGTTCGTGCGGCCGTCGGCCGATGACGAAAACGTCGACAAGCAGGAACGCTGCCGCGAGTAGCAGGGTGACGATCCAGGCGAGCGGGGTCACATGCACGAAAGTTCCTCCGGTCAGCGTCGGGCAACACGTAGGCATACGTGCCGCGCTGCCGGAGGTCTCATCCGCCCGTTGGGTGGGCCGACTCCCCGGGCGGCTCGGCCCCATGAGGCCGAGACGCCGTGATGACGAGGTGGTCGCAGCGCCTGCGTGAGCAGGCGCGAGGATTACTCCCCTCCAGTACCGGCTCAGACTAGCCGGTCACCGGACCTGCAGTCGAACCGCCGGGCTAGTAGGGCGGCCGTAGCCGGCGCCGGGCCTCTTCGATGTCGAAGTCGGCGCTGGGATAGTCGAGCTTGAGGTCCCTCAGTTCCTCGGTGAGCAGCTGGCCCACCGCCCAGTTGCGATACCACTTGGAATCGCTCGGGACGATGTACCACGGTGCCAGTTCCGTCGACGTGGCGCTGATCGCGGCCGAGTAGGTGGCCTGGTAGTCCGACCAGTAAGCCCGCTCGTCGATGTCCGCGGGGTTGAACTTCCAGTACTTCGTGGGATCGTCCAGCCGAGCGAGCAAGCGCTCGCGCTGCTCCGCATAGCTGATGTGCAGGAAGCATTTGATGATGCGGGTTCCGGCTTCGTGCAGCTGCTGCTCGAAGGCGTTGATCTCGCGGATCCGCTCAGACGCTGTCGCCTCATCGATGCTGTGATGCACCCTCGTGACGACGACGTCCTCGTAATGCGATCGGTTGAAGACACCGATGATGCCGGCCTGCGGCAGGGCTTTGCGAATTCGCCAGAGGAAATGATGAGCGGCCTCTTCCGGCGTCGGCTTCTTGAACGCCGCGATATGCACGCCGGCGGGCCCGACGAGGCCCACCGCGTGCTTGATGACGCCATCCTTGCCCGAGGTGTCCATGCCCTGCAGCACCAGCAGGATTCTTCTCGAGTCACCGGATACCCCGCTGGCATAAAGCTTCTCCTGCAGGGTTGCCAGCTCTTTGCCGGCCGCCACCAGTTCCTTGGCCGTCCGGACCTTTCCACCGGGTGCCAGCGGTTTGGCGCTCGTGTCGTACCCGAGCAGATTGATCGGTCCGGAGGCGGCACGCAGGGCCTCACGCAGCGAGCCAGAATCATATGACGGCATGGCTGCACCCTAGCGCCAGCGGATGTCGCCGAGTCGTTAACCCGTCTCGCCCAGGCGGGCCAGCGCGATCAGCCGGGAGATGGCCCGCCGGTACTTCTTGCGGTAGCCGCCCTCGAGCATCTCGGAGGAGAAGAGCTGGTCCAGCGGCTCCCCGCTGGTCACCAGTGGAATCTGGCGGTCGTAGAGCCGGTCGGCGAGGACCACCAGTCGCAGCGCGACGTTCTGGTTCTCCGCCGGTCGGACTCCGGTCAGGCACACCTGGCTCACGCCGTCGACCAGCGCGCCGTAACGGGAGGGATGAAGGCGGGCCAGGTGGTCGAGCAGTTCACCGAAGGAGTCCAGCGTGGCGAGTGGACGAGAGGCCGCCCGCACGACCTCGTCCAGCGACCTGCTGGGCGGCGGCGCCGGAAGGCCGCGGTGCCGGTAGTCCGGGCCGTCGACTCTGATCGCGGTGAAGCGTGCGGCCATCGTCTGGATCTCACGCAGGAAATCCTCCGCGGCGAATCGTTCTTCGCCGAGGCGGTCGGGCAACGTGTTGGAGGTCGCCGCCAGCCGGACACCTGCCTCATCCAGTCGCGCCAGCAGCGTCGACACCAGGACGGTGTCGCCCGGATCGTCCAGCTCGAACTCATCGATCGCGAGCAACCTCATGCCCGACAGCCGCTCGACGAGCTGGCCGAACCCCAGTGCCCCCGCCAGGTGCGTGAGCTCGACGAACGTCGCATAAGCCTTGGGCCCGGGCGCGGCGTGCCAGGTGGAGGCGAGCAAGTGGGTCTTGCCGACTCCGAAGCCCCCGTCGAGATAGACACCGGCGGGGCCGGTCGGCCGCTGCCGCCTGCGGAACAGCCCGGTTCGCGACGGCTCGGCGAAGCCCTCGACGAAGGCAACCAGCGCCGCCCGGGCGGCGGCCTGGGTGGGCTCGGCTGGATCGGGCTGGTAAGTCGCGAAGCGCACCGAATCGAAGAGCGGCGGCGGCACCAGGCCGCTGATGAGCTCATCCGCGTCGATCTCGGGTTCGCGATCGACGAGGCGGTTCGGCACGACTCCGAAGCCTAGTTGTGTTGAGATGGGGGCATGCAGACTCTTCTGCCCATAGGCGAGCCGGCTGAGGCATCGAGGCTTCCCGGCAGCTCCGAGGCCACAACAGACATCCACGCCCATTACGCACACGATTGGGTCAGTGACGGTGGGGTCCGGGCCAATTTCGTGGCCAGCATCGACGGAAACGCCACCCAGGCGGGGCGCTCCCGCGGGCTCCAGACGCCCGGCGACAGCAAGGTTTTCGCGGCGCTGCGCGACCTCGCGGACGTCGTGATGGTGGGATCGGCGACTGCGGCGGCGGAGGGTTACGGTCCGGCAAATCCGCCGGCAGAGCGCCGAGCGATCCGCGAGCACTACGGATTGGGCCCCGCTCCCGCGATTGCGGTTCTGTCCGCCAGCCTCGATCTCGATCTCGACGCTGATCTCTATCGCAAGGCCGACCCGTCCGCACCGACCTTCATCATCACCGGCTCGGCGGCGCCGCTGAGCCGCCGCAACGACATCATCGACCTCGCCGGATCAGCGGCACTGCAGCTGCTGGAGGTTCGCTCGACGGCTGATGGTGGCGTCGATATCCCGGCGGCGATTCAGCAGCTCCGCTCTCAGGGCTACCGGCGCATCCTGTGCGAGGGTGGTCCGCACGTCTTCAGTTCGGCGATGCGGGCACGCGCCATCGACGAACTCTGCCTGACGATCTCGCCGATGCTGGTCGGTCCTGGCGGGCTGGGCATCGTCGCCGGGCAACACTGGCCCGCCGACTTCCTGCCGCAGCTCCGCCTGACCGGCCTGCTGGTGGAGGACGATGCGTTGTTCTGCCGCTACCGCGTGCAGGGCTGAGCCGCAGAAGGCGCCGCCCGTGGTCGTGCTTTCAGCGTCCGGACGAGGCTGGAAGGCGCTGGATCAGCGAAGGCCGGGCACGATGTCGTCGAGGTCGAAGTTCACCGGCTGCTCGAGCTGTTCGTAGGTACAAGACTCGGGTGCCCGATCCGGACGCCATCTGGAGAACTGCGCGGTGTGCCGGAACCGGGTGCCTTCCATGTGGTCATAACGGACCTCCACCACCCGCTCAGGCCTCAGCGGGACGAAGGACAGGTCCTTGCCGGCGTTCCAGCGAGACGTCTCGCCTGAACGTGGTGTCCGGCTCGCGTCGGTCAGTTCCGCCCAGTTCCATGGGTGCTGATCGAAGGCCGTGACCAGCGGCTGAAGTTCGGCGAACAGCTCACGGCGGCGAGCCATCGGAAACGCCCCGATCACGCCGACCGAGGCCAGCGTGCCCTCGGCGTTGTAGAGGCCGAGCAAGAGCGACCCGATCGTGTCCGGACCGGACTTGTGGACCCGGTAACCGGCGACCACGCAGTCGGCGGTGCGCTCATGCTTGATCTTGAACATCGCTCGCTTGTCGGGCAGGTAGTGACCCTGAAGCGGCTTGGCCACGATGCCGTCCAGGCCGGCGCCCTCGAATTCGGAGAACCAGCGAAGCGCTAGCTCCCGGTCAGTGGTCGCCGGGGTGATATGAACCGGCGCTTTCGCCGGACTCAGCGCCCGCTCCAGCAGCTCTCGCCGCTCGGCGAACGGTCTGCCCATCAGGTTCTCATCGTCGAGTGCCAGTACATCGAAGGCCACGAACGACGCCGGCGTCTGCGCGGCCAGCAGGTTTACCCGCGAGACCGCCGGGTGGATGCGTTGCTGCAGGGCATCGAAGTCCAGGCCGGCACCCGCCGCGATGACGATCTCGCCGTCGAGGACACAGCGCTCGGGCAGCTCAGACTTGAAGGCGGCCACCAACTCGGGAAAGTAACGCGTCATCGGCTTCTCGTTGCGGCTGCCGATCTCGACCTCGGCGCCATCCCGGAAGATGACGGCGCGGAAGCCGTCCCACTTGGGTTCGAACGAGCCGTCGGGCGGGATCGTCGGCACCGACCTGGCCAGCATCGGCGCGACGGGCGGCATCACGGGCAGCTTCATGGCAGCCATTGTTACTTAAAGGGTCTGACAAGTTCAGCTCCTCGCAGCGCCTGTTCCCCGTCCGGGCCATGGATTTGGGCGGAACAGTGGCTTGCGCTCGGTAACCTCATCAGGTGCGACGCGTTGGACGAGACCACAGGTTGTTGACGGCTGTCGCTGTCGTGCTGGTGCTGATCCTCGGCGCCTGCACGAAGTCCAAGACGGCCACGCCGAATCCTGCTAGGAGCACGGCCTCCTCAACGGCGTCGTCGACCTCTACCGCGCCGACGGCCTCGACCAGCAGCGCCCCGGCGTTCGCGTTCTCCAACTGCACCGGCCAGCTCCAAACCGCGATCGACACCGATCGGGCGAAGCAGATGACTTTCAGCTGCGGAAAGCTCGCGGTGCCCCTGGACTACGCGATGCCCGCAGGCAAGACCATCGACCTGTTCGTGGTCAAGATGCATCTGAATCGGCAGAAGCCCGCAGACCGGCTCGGCTCACTGCTGGTGAATCCCGGCGGCCCCGGGGTGTCGGGGGTGCCCTATGCCGCCAGCCTGGTGGGCGCGCTGGACCTCAGCGTCCTGGAGCACTTCGACCTGATCGGCTTCGACCCGCGTGGCGTGGGCCTCTCGACGCCGTTGGAATGCATTTCTGACAAGCAGAAGGACGCCGTAACCGCCCAGGACGCCGATGTGGCTACGGCGGCAGGACGGGCTTCGGCAAAGTCGCTGGCCACCGCCATCACCAAGGCCTGCGTCAGCAAGTACGGGGCCGGCCTCAAGCATTACAACACCGAAGAAACCGCGCGCGACCTGGACCGGATCAGGCAGGCCCTCGGCGATGAGAAGCTGAACTACCTCGGCGTC
>JAVEES010000267.1 GCA_030840285.1 Pseudonocardiales bacterium | reverse complement strand
CTTCGCTGCCGCGGGTGTCTCCGATCTCGTGGACTACGCGCAGTGCTCCGAGGCGTTGAACAGTCCAGTTTCCAGACTGGTCCTGGTGGTCGACGAGTTCGCCGCTCTGGTCGAGGAATTACCCGATTTCATCGACGGTCTGGTCGGCATCGCTCAGCGAGGAAGGTCGCTCGGTGTCCATCTGGTGTTAGCGACCCAACGACCTGCGGGCGTCGTCTCGGCGGAGATCAAAGCCAACACTGCTCTGCGGTTCGCGCTGCGAATGACAGATCCATCCGAATCCATCGATGTCATCGGCTTCGACGGTGCGGCTCGGATTCCGAAGGCATCCCCGGGACGCGGCTACGTCCAGGTCGCCCGAGGGGTCCTTGAGTTCCAGGCAGCCCAGGTCGGTGTCAGCGCGGATCCCCCTGACGCGCTGCAGTTGCACCGGCTCGATGCATGGAATCGGTTGATGGACGACGGTGGGGCGATGCCTCCGGACAAGGACGACCTTGCCATGCTTGGAGATGCCGCTCGCAGCGCCGCACGCAGGCGGGGCCGCGCGGCGCCTCCTGTGCCGTGGCTGCCACCACTGCCATCGGTAGTTACGGTGCAAGACCTGGCAGCAAGGGCCCTCAGATCAGCCGCCGAGCTGAACCGATCCAACGACCTCATCCTGGGACTGGCCGACGAGCCGGCTGCCCAAACGCAGACCGTTCTGACCCATAGCCTCGAGCGCGGTGGAACCATTGGCTTCATCGGCGCTCCGCGAAGTGGCCGGACGAGCGTTCTGCGAACAATCATCGGCCAAGCGGCCGCTGCTCACAGCGCAGCGGACCTGCACTGCTATGTGCTCGATTGCGCCGCAGGATCGCTCCAGCCACTGGCCGAACTTCCGCATTGCGGAGCGGTGGTGACCCGTCATGACCCGGACTCCGTGACGAGGTTGGTCGAACGGCTGTATCTCGATATCGCTGAAAGACAACAGATTCTCACCCAGTTGGGCGTCGGCAGTGCCGCCGAAGCCCGGTCCTTAGGTTTGAAACTTCCCTGGGTGATCTGCGCCGTCAACGGCTGGGAGGGCCTGGTTGCGCTGAGCGATGACGTCGACGGCGGTCGTACGGTGGACACACTGTTGCGGGTTATGCGTGACGCGGCCGCCGCGGGCTACACCGTTCTGCTGGCCGGTGACCGCGCCCTGATGGGCATCCGGATAGCGGCAACTCTGGAGCGCCGATTCATACTGGACCTTCTGGATCGTAGCGATTTTGCGATGGCCGGCATCCCGGCAGCAGCCTTGCCGACGCGATTCGCACCGGGTCGAGCCGTGTGCGCTGAGGATTCCACTGAAGTCCAACTCGCCCTGCTCGCACCAGATACTCAGCCGCTGGCGCAGTGGCGGGCGGTCTCCCAGATTGCCGCCGCAGCAGCATGCCCCGACGCGGAATCCGGGCCGATACAAATTCGACCGCTGCCCAACCGGATATCGGCGACCGAGGTCGGGTCTGGGCACGCGGCGGGGCAACTGCTTGTGCTGGGCGTCGGTGGCGATGCCGCGGAGCCGGTAACGATCGACCTTCTTGACGCGGATGGTCGTTTTCTAGTGACCGGACCGCCGCGGAGCGGTCGCAGTACAAGCTTGATCACCATCGGAGATCAAGCGATACGCCTGCGCCAGCCCGTGGTCGTGGTCGCCGGCGAGCGATCACCGCTGAGTGGCTGGGCAAGGCATGCGGGGGTGAGGTGTCACGATCCTGCGGCGCTGGACTCGAGTGGGCTCCGCACCAGCGTGGCCGAGGAACCGAACGCGATCGTCTTGGTGGACGATGCCGAAGAGTTAAGCGATGCGAGTAGCGATCTGCTGATCGAAGTCGCGGCGCGTCATGAGCATCCGATGGCGGTCGCGGTTCGCTCCGACGATCTGCAGGTCAGCTTCAGAGGCCTCGCTGTCGACATTCGGCGGCACCGGACCGGACTGTTGTTGCAGCCGACCGGCGCCGATGCGGAACTGCTGGCCATCAGATCGCGAGCCGGACGATCTCTGCGGGCACCAGGCAGCGGACTCCTAGTGACCGCCGCGACCCGGGCAGCTTGGCCCGGCGGCCTGCCGGTGCAAGTGATGCATCAATGACGGCCACCGCGACGTCAGCCGGTCAACGAGCCAGGTCCGCCAACAGATCCTCGATCTCCTGCATTGCGTACCAGGACAGTTCGTATCCATCGGCATCATCGACGACCTCTTCCGCCTCCAGGTCACCGAGATCAGCGGCATCGATATTTTCGGCCGCTCGCGCAACGGTCTCCTGCGCCTCGGCATCATCGGCATGCACTGATGCGCAAGCCGAGAGCGGCACGTCGGACTCGATCCTCACGACGCCACGATCGAGATCGTCGCGGACCGTCACAGCGACATCCTCGACGTCGGCAGCAAGAACGATCCGGCGGGGCACCGCGGTGTCGTCTGCAGAGATCAAGCGCAGCGACGCTCGCGCGGCCTCCGAACTCGCCGCGTACTCCAACTCCTCGATGTCATCATCGACATACCACTCCCGCAATCCCGGCGTGACCGCAAAGGCCGTTATGGGAGAAGCTGAAAGTCGGCCATGCTCACTGAGCCCGCGCAGGATGCTTGAGGTCAGCGGTATGTACACCCTCATGCGGTGTCCACCTCAGGAAGTCCGGCCGGGGGCTCCAGTAACTGCAACCGGATCTCGGCCGCGGCGGTCCGGAGTGCGGTATTCAACACTTCGGTACGCCGTCGCGGATTCATCAGGTTTGCTCCCATCGTGGCGAGGTCCTCCGATCCCGGTGTCAAGAGCATGACCTTCACTCCGGCTGCCCGAAGCTCGTCAGCGTCATGCACGATTCCCCGGGTGATGGCACGCCGCACCCGCCGTTCGACCATCGCTACGGGCGAGCGGGGGCTGTCCGGCGCGAGCGCGGCCATGGGTGCCAGAACATAAACCTCGTCGACCTCCTCTGCTGGGACCACGTCGAGTGAGGTATTGGAGATGGTCCCGCCATCGATATAGGGATGACCATCTATCTCGACGGGCTGGTACCAGGCCGGGATCGAACACGAGGCACATACGGCATCGGCAAGCTGAGCCGACGGATCACCGTCACGTCCGAACACCACGCGGCGACCGGAGTCATAGTCAACGGCCACGACCCAGGTCCGCCGATCAGGCCAGTCTTGATCCGGGATCACTTCGGCCACGACAGAGTCGAGCATCCGGTGGATCGGAAGCAGGTTGCCTCGTCCCCTGGGAAGAAGCCCTGACAGCGCAACGATTCTGGAGACCTCGTCATGCCGCCGCAGGGCGCTCCAGAGCAGGCGCGGTGATCCAGGACGCCAGCCGGGACGGGGCGGCAGGGCACCTCCACTGTCCAGGTCGTAGTTCCAACTGATCGGAGGATCTTCGGGAAGCGGCATGCCGAGCTGGTGGCGCCGGATGCTGTCGATGTCCACGCCGCAACCCAAAAGGCCCGCAACCACCGCACCGGCGGACGTGCCGACGACGAGGTCGTCCGGACCCGGGTGGATACCGAGCTCGTTCTGAAGGGCCGTCAGCGCCCCGACGATCCATGCGAAGCCCAGCACCCCTCCGCCACCGAATACGAAGGCACGCCGTGGAGCCGCGCGTCTCCGGACGGACATATCAGGCACAGGTCATCCTCTCGATCTGTACCCCACTGTATTGAATGACAGCCCGAAAGATTGAGTGACAGCCCGAAGGGCCGCCACCATTGCACTGACACACCGCGAAAAACCTAGGTCCGGCGCTTGCCCGCGCTTTCGCTGGCTTCCACCAGTTCGGCGAGT
>JAVEES010000255.1 GCA_030840285.1 Pseudonocardiales bacterium | reverse complement strand
CAATAAGGACCGAGCCGACGACGCCGATCAGCAGCGCCACGGCGGCCAGGGCGGCCGCGGTGCGCACGTCGGTCCACAGCTGGCGGTGCACCGCGGCCGTCGAGACGCCGACGCTGACCTCGCCGACGACTCGATTCGAATTCGGCGCGTAGACCGGAACTTTGGCGCGCACCGACCGTCCCAGAGTGCCGGATTCCCGGTCCACAACCTCGCGGCCGGCCAGCGCCTCGCTCGGATCGGTGCTGACGTGTCTGCCGAGCTCGTCACGGTTGGGATGCGAAAGCCGGATGCCCTGATCGTTGGTGATCACGACGAACAACAGCCCTGCATGCTGCTGAACTTCGGTGGCCAGCGCCTGCAGTTGGCCGCGGGCCAATTCGCCGGTGAGCGCCGGACTCGGCGTCAACGGGGCAGCGTCGTACCGCTCGACGTCGGCGCGGACCGCCGGCGCGAACGCGATCGCACGTGCCACGTCCAACGACTGCTCCTCGTATTCCGACGCCAGGCGATCGTGGCTGAGAAAGGCAAGCAGCACGCCCGCGATACCCAAGGTGAGTGCCACCACGGCGACCTGCAGCAGGAGCACCTGAGTCGCCAGCCGCACGTCCATGCGCAGCCGTCGACTCATGCAGAGAGCTTAACGGGCAGCCTGAGCACAATGCGCAAAACACGGATATTGCCTGTTGCGCGGGTTGTGCGTACAAGCGAGCCAGTGCGCAGGCGCCTCCGTAATTTCGCTGCCATGACGACGACGATCGAGTCACCGGGAAGCGGCGAAGACGCCGCGCGGCTGCGGGAACTGGGATACGAGCCAGAGCTCACGCGAACTCTGTCCGTGCGTGATCTGGTGATCTACGGACTGATCTACATGGTGCCGCTGGCGCCGATCGGCGTGTTCGGGATCCTGTACAACATGTCGGCCGGCGCAGTGGCCGCGGTCTACATGGTCGCAGCGGTCGCGATGTTGTTCAGCGCCATCAGCTACAAGGAGATGGCGCAGGTGTTTCCCGTCTCGGGCTCGACCTACAGCTATGTCAGCCTCGGGACGAACCGCTTCCTCGGATTCGTGTCCGGGTGGGCGATCCTGCTCGACTATCTGCTTCTGCCCGCCCTGCTGTGCGTGCTCAGCGCGAGCGCGATGACCACCATCGTGCATTCGGTGCCCGCATGGATGTGGGTGGTGTTCTTCATCGCTGTCACCGCGGTGACGAACCTTCTCGGCATGAACACCACGGCGAAGATGAACAAGTACTCCCTCTACATTCAGCTCGGCATCCTGGCCGTGTTCCTCTGCTGGGCAGTGGTTCTGGTACTGCAGGGCCACGCGCATCTGACGCTGGACCCGTTCCATCCGCACGGCGGGGCGTCATGGTCCGTCGTGGCCGGCGCGATTCCGGTGGCCGCGTTCAGCTTCCTGGGATTCGACGCCGTGTCCACCCTCAACGAGGAGGCGAAGCGCGGGGGCAAGGCGGTGTCGAAGGCGACGATGCTCGTCATGTACGCCTCGACGGTGTTGTTCGTCGTGCAGGTGTACTTCGCCTGCATCCTGGTGCCCAGCGGTACCCACTATCCCCAGGGAGCGGCGGCCAACAACGCCTTCTACGACCTGGTAGGCGACATCATGGACAGTAAATTCAAGATGTTCATCGTGTTGAACTCGGCACTGTTCGCCGCGATGGGCAACATCGTCACCGCCAATTCCACAGCGTCGCGGCTTGTTTACAGCATGGCCCGCGACGGCCACCTGCCGAAGCTGTTCGCCCAACTGAGCGGCAAGCACAAGGTGCCGATGAATGCGCTGATCATGATCTCCGGCCTGGCCCTGGCGATCGGAATCTTCGGCGTCAGCCAGGCCGGCTTGCTCACCACGCTGGTGACGTTCGGAGCGCTGCTGTCCTACATCATGATGCACTTCAGCGTCATCAACCACTTCGCGAGGCGCACGGGCAGCCGCCGCTGGTTCACCCACGTGATCTCGCCGCTGCTGGGTGCGGCGATCCTGATGGTCGCGCTATGGGATGCCGACACCAACGCCAAAATCGTCGGAATCGCCTGGCTGGCAATCGGTCTCGGGGTAGGCGCCTACCTGCGGTGGAAGGGCGTTCGCTGGCAGTGACGGACACGTGATCGGACGTGCCGGGTTCACGCCCCCGTCGGTCGGCCAGTGACGATGTGAAAGGCTCTATTCAGCCGCAGGCGCATGCTCTCGGGCGTCTCGACATCGACTTCGGGATCGAATCGGCCCTGTTTGTCCAACACGTCGAGATAGGTGGCCGCCAGCACCGCGGACCAGAGCTTGAGGCCCCGTTGCACCTCGCGATCTGCCGTCGTGGTCCCGAAGTGATCGGCCAGCACACCGGCGAGCATCTCACCGCGCTGGGCCGACACCTTCTTCTGCAGATCAGTCGACGAGATGATCGTCTTGCCCATGTGGCGCAACTGCTCGAACGTGATCGGGCCGCTCCCGTCGATGACGTCGTTGAGCACGGCCGCGTGTGCCGCAAGAAGCGCCTCGACCACGGGCGTCTGCGGGTCGAGTGCGCAAAGACGGCTGATCACGTCGGCGAGCATGCTGCGGGCGACATTGAGCACGACCGCTTCCTTCGTGCCGATGGCGGCGACCACGTCGGCAGCCGCCATGCCTGTCGCTTCGGCGATCTGATTCATGGACGTGGCGTCGAACCCCTGCTTCGCCAACAGAGCCAACGCGACGTCGGCGGCATCCCGACCAGCGTGGTCGCTCACGGTCGGAACGTAGCACCTCGCCGCGGACGGTTTCGGTCCCTGACGAAAGGTCTCGCAGACGGCCGAGACACATTGACTGGCCGACCGGCCTCTAAGCCATCGATCCTGTTGCGATAGCGCCGGTTTCGAGCTCACGCAGAGCCGTACGCAATCCGCGTCGCTTGCCGGTGGCCGGGTCGACGCCGAAGCTCTCCCGCACGCCTTCGCGGATCCTGAACTTCAACTCCGAGTTCGTCTCGGGGGCATCGTCGGACGTGGCGCTGAGCAGTTTGTCCGGCAGCGCGAGTTTCATGATCGTCCAGAACGACTGCCAATACTGGCGGGGAAGCGAACCCGTCGTATAGGGCAGGTCGTACTTGTCGCACAAGGCGCGCACGCGTTCGCCGATCTCGGCGTACCGGTTGCTCGGCAGGTCGGGAAACAGGTGATGCTCGATCTGGTAGCAGAGATTGCCGCTCATGAATGCCATCACCGGGCCGGCTTTGAAGTTGGCCGAGGCCAGCATCTGCCGCAGATACCACTCGCCGGGAGT
>JAVEES010000226.1 GCA_030840285.1 Pseudonocardiales bacterium | reverse complement strand
CGGCTGATCCCTGCGCCGCGGACAGCCATGGCCCGGGCTACGTCAGCGTCGCCCGAGCATCGACCTCGTCGGCAGACCGGGACCCCGCGACGTAGGAGCGCCACAGCGAGGCGTACTGCGAATCTGCGGCGAGCAAACCCTCGTGGTCGCCGTCCTCGATGATGCGGCCATGCGACAGGACGACGATGCGGTCAGCCCTGGCCGCCGTTGTCAGCCGGTGCGCCACCGTGATCGTGGTGCGATTGCGGGTGAGGCGAACCGTCGCGTCGGTCACCGCGGCCTCGCTGGCCAGGTCGAGGGCAGCCGTTGCCTCGTCCAGCAGCAGTATGTCGGGATCCACCAACTCCGCGCGGGCCAGTGCGATCAGTTGGCGCTGCCCCGCCGAGAGGTTCCGGCCGCGTTCGCCGACCTGGTGCAGGTAACCGTGCCGCAGTGTGGCGATCATCTGGTGAGCACCGACGGCGCGTGAAGCTCTCTCGACCTCGGCGTCAGAGGCATCGGGACGACCGTAGGCGATAGCATCCCGGACGCTGCCTGGCGACAGGTACGCCTCCTGCGGGACGTAGCCCAACCGATGCCGGTAGCTGCTCAGATCCAGGTCACGCAGATCAGTTCCGTCGGCCTCGACCCGCCCGCCCGATGGGTCGTAGAAGCGAGCGATGAGCTTGAGCACCGTCGATTTGCCCGCACCGGTCTGCCCTACCAGGGCAATGGATTGGCCTTGCGGGATATGAAGATTCACGTCCCGCAGGGCTGGGTGCTCGGTTCCCGGGTAGCTGAACTCGACGTCTTCCAGACGCAATTCACCGGAAAGCTCGATGACCGGGCGAGCAGCCTCAGCTGCTGGTGTGGTTGTTCGCGCGCGCAGCAGATCCCGCAGCCGGGACAGACCGACCGAGGCCTGCTGGTAGCCATCGAATACTTGGGACAGCTGCTGAACGGGGCCGAAGAAAGCGTCGAGATAGAGGAAGAACGCGATCAGCGCGCCGGCGCTCAGTGTGCCCGAAGACAACCGATGAGCTCCGAAGGCGAGGACGAGCGCACCGGCGACATCGGCGAGCAATTGAACGAACGGGAAGTAGGCCGCGATGTACTTCTGGGCACGCAAGCGGGACTCGCGATACTCATATGCCGCACCGAGAAACTGCTTGGTGTTGTATCGCTCGCGGCTGAAGACCTGAGCGACCCGGACGCCTGCGACGCTCTCTTGCAGCTGGGCATTCACCGTGCTGACGCGCTCTCGGGCCTCGACATAGGCTGGGACCGCGAGCCGGCGGAACACCAGGGTGGCCACCGCCAGGATCGGCAGGATGGCCAGCAGGATCAGCGAGAGCTGCAGATCGAGCACCAGCAGAGCCGCCAGAACACCGAGCAGCGTCAGCAGGCTTACGATCGAGGTGGCTAAGCCGGTCTGCAGGAAGTTGGACAGGGCGTCCACATCGGTGGTCATCCGGGTCATGATCCGGCCACCGAGTTCGCGTTCGTAGTAGTCCAGACCCAGGCGCTGGAGCTGTGCGAAGCTCTTGACCCGCAAGGTGTAGAGCAGGCGTTCGCCGGTACGTCCGGTCAGCCGCTGGCCGCGCACACTCACCAGCCAGTCCAGCAGCAGGGTCAGCAGCGCGATGCCTGAGACCAGCAGCAGCAGCGCGGTGTCGCGTTGATTCACGCCGTCGTCGATGCCGGTCCGGATCAACGAGGGCAGTATCAGCTGCAGCAGCGCGTCAAGCCCGATGAGCGTGATGCCCAGCAGGAGGATGCGTCGTAGCGGGCGCAGCAGCCGGCTCAGACTGAACTCCGGGTCCGCGGCGCGCGCGTAAGCGTCTGTGACCGCCGGATCGTCGTTGGCCGGTGGTAGCGCGGCGACCTGCGCCAGCAGCTCAGCGGAGGCGGGTATGCCGCTGAACATGCCACCGGCGCCGCCCATTCCGGCGCCGGCGGCCGCGGCGCCGGCTATCGCCCGCTGGGCGCTCAGCTGATCGGGCTGGCCCGCCTCAGCTTCCACTGGTTGCCAGAGGGCGGCGGTGACGCCGTCGGGGCCGGGTTCACACTGGTCTCGCGCCAGGAGAAGCTGCCCGGCGTCGATGCCTTCGGCATCATCACCCGGGCCCGCCAGCAGCAGCCTGAACAGAGCGCTGCGTCGCATGAGCTCCTCGAAGGTGCCGACGTCGGACACCGCGCCGTTTTCCAGAACCGCGATCCGGTCGGCCAAGGCCAAGGTGGAGCGACGGTGGGCGATGAGCAGAGTCGTCCGATCCGCGATCAGGCGGCGCAGTGTGGCAAGGATTTCGGCTTCTACCTGAGGGTCGACCGCGCTGGTGGCGTCATCCAGAAGCATCATGCGAGGTTCGGTGATCAGGGCACGCGCCAGCGCGATTCGTTGTCGCTGGCCACCGGACAAGGTCAGGCCACGCTCGCCCACAACCGTGTCGTAGCCGTCGGGAAGCTCGGAGATGAAGCCGTCCGCCTCGGCGGCCCGGGCGGCGGCGATGATTCGTTCCCGGCTGGCGTCGGGCCTGCCATACGCGATGTTGGCGGCGATGCTGTCGGAGAATAGGAAGCTGTCCTCGAACACCATGCCGATCGAGCCGCGCAGTTCCGCCATCCTCAGGTCACGGACGTCCACGCCGCCGATGCTCAGCGAACCGGCATGGACGTCATAGAACCGTGGCACGAGCATCGCAAGCGTCGACTTGCCTGAGCCGGCGCCGCCGACGATGGCCATCGTCTCGCCGGCTTGGACCTTGAGGTCGAAGCTGCGAAGTACCGGGCTGGACCGGGTATAGCCGAAGTCGACCTGCTCGAAGCTGAGCTCGAGCGGCCCGTCCGGCATCGCGCGAGCGGTCGGCGCGTCGTGGACCTCGGGGGAGGAGTCAATCACCTCCAGCACTCGTTCGACCCCGGCGCGCGCCTGCTGGCCGATGGTCAGCAGCGCCGTCACCTGGCGCACCGGCCCGACGAGTTGCCCGAGGTAGGTCGAGAAGGCCAGGAATGTGCCGATCGTGATCTGGCCGTGCAATGCCAACCAGCCGCCGAGAAGCAGGACGCCGATCTGGCCGATGCCGGGGATCGCCGTAAGAGCCGCTGCGTACCGCGCCTGAAGTCGGACTACTCGCATGCGGGAGGCAAACAGGACTCTGGCACGGCGGCTTAGCTGGTCGACCTCGTGCTCCTCCTGGCCGAACCCCTTGACCACACGGACGCCGGTGACCGCTGCCTCGACCTGCCCTACCAGCACACCGGCCTGCTGCTGGGCGTCCCAGTTGGCAGGAAAGAGGTCGCGCCTGGAAGCGCTGGCCACGAACCACAGGGCCGGTGCCATCGCCAACGCGACGAGCGTCAGCAGCGGAGACAGCCACACCATGGCGATCAGGGAGATGAAGAAGAGCAACACGTTGCCGGTGAGCATCGGTGTGAAGGCCAGCAGGCCCTGCACCAGTCCGACATCACTGATCGAGCGGCTTACCACCTGACCGGTCTGCAATCCGTCCTGTGCGGCGCCGTCGAGTCGCTGTAGGGCAGCGAAGATGTCGGCACGCAGGTCGTATTGAACATCGAGTGACAGGCGTCCGGCAGCGTAGCGGCGCAGGAAGGTCAGGCCGTACTGCAGCGCCGCGGCACCCAGTAGCAGAGCGATCCAGCCACCGATGGACGCTCGGGCGGTGCCCGGCTCGGTGACGAGGTCGATCACATGCTTGATCACCAGCGGAACGCTGACCGAGACGATGGCACCGAACAGGGACGCGCCAAAGGCGGCCAGCATGTCGCCGCGGTGTGCGAGGCAGTAACCCAGAAGCCTCCTGAGCCATCGGGCCCGCTCAGGAGGGAGTTGTGCCATCGTTCCAGTCTAGATCGATGCTTAGGCTGGCGAACTGTCGACGAGCGTGTTCGCCCAGGGCGTAGCGATTCAGGATGGGAGTCGGAATCCCGGTCCGGAAAGAGCTTTGCTGAGGTCGCCGAGTTCGTCCACCCGGTCCAGCACCTGTGTCGCGGTGAGCTGAGTCAGTGAATCGCAATCCTCGAGCTCGTCCCAGCTGCGGGGCGCAGCGACCCACGGCTGGGCCCGGCCGCGTAGTGAGTACGGACAGATCGTCGTCTTGGCGGGATTGTTCTGGCTCCAGTCCAGTAGCACCTTGCCAGGACGCAGGTTCTTGGCCATCTTGGCCACAACCTTGTCCCGAGCCGTTCTTTCCAGAGATTCGGCCATCGCCCTGGCATATCCGTGGACGACCGAGGCGCTCTGGGATCCGACGAGTGGCACATAGAGCTGCAGGCCCTTGCTGCCGCTGGTTACCGGCACGGCATCGAGGCCGTCGGCGCGCAGCCGGTCCCGCACGAGCAGGGCGACCTCAGCGCATTCGGCGAGCGCGGCGGGGGCTCCCGGATCCAGATCGATCACCAGTTGATCCGGATCGTGCACCGCACCTCGTGGGCCCACCGTCCATTGCGGAACGTGCAGTTCCAGTGCCGCGAGGTTGGCTGCCCAGATAAGAGCTGCCATCCCGTCGATGAGCGGAAACCGCATGGTCTCACGATTCCTCGACGAGCCGGGCGTGGGCAGTACGACGGTGCGCAGCCAGTCGGGCGCATGCGCGGGGAGGTTCTTCTCGAAGAATGGCTTGGTGAGCACGCCGTCGGGCCAGCGGAGACGAGTCACCGGCCGGTTCGCCAGCCTTGGCAGCAACACCGGAGCGATGCGTGCGTAGTAGTCGAGCACTTCGGCCTTGGTCGTGCCGGTCTCGGGGTAGAGGACCTTGTCCAACCTGCGGAGCTTGAGCTGGTGACCGTCGATCTCGACGAGCTGATCATGCACTGATTCAGGGCTCACGGCGCACCTGACCAACCTCCAGGTCCTCGCGGATTCCGCGGAATACCGGCTGTCTTAGCCTGCCGCCGCTGGTCCAGCCGGTGTGCCGGACCTCGATCACCACGCGGGGGTCACACCACAATGCACCGTTGGCGTCAACAGCGGGCACGTCATCGCCGAAGGCCGGCGTAGGCCGGGTCGCCGCGGTGAGTTCGCGCTGCAGGGTCTGCGCTGTGCGGCGATCGAGTCCACTGCCGACCCGTCCGGCGTAGAGCAAGATTCCGGAGGCATCCGGAACACCGATCAGCAACGCGCCCAGGACGTTGGCGGAACCGATCTCGGGACGCCACCCTCCCACCACGCACGCCTGATGACTTCGATGAGCAGTCTTGATCCAGTCCGGGCTGCGGCGACCTGGCTGGTAGATGGATCGGCGACGCTTGCTGACAGTTCCCTCCAAACCCTGTTCGAGGGTGGCTTCGAACAGCAGCGCACCGTCCTCATACAGCGGTGAGTGGCGCCAGTGCCGCTCGGGCAGTTCCAGCTTGTCCAGGCTCGCGCGACGCTCCGTCAGCGGCCTGGCGAGCAACTCCACGCCGTAGAGCCGCAGCAGATCGAAGCTCATCACCGTAACCGGAATGGATTCGGCCAACTGCGCGGCTCGACGCGGCTCGGAGACGTGCATGCGTTCGGCCAAGGCCGCGAACGACGGCACGCCGGAGTCGAGGGCGATGATCTCTCCGTCGATCAAGGCATCCTGAAGGTTGCCTCCGACATCGGCAAGTTCCGGAAAGCTCGCGCTGATGTCGCGCCCACTGCGTGAGAACAGCCGAACTCGATCGCCATTGACGTCGGCGAGCACCCGCATGCCATCCCATTTCACCTCGTGAAGCCAGTCGGCCGACTCGGGCGGTTCTCCCGGGGTGGCGAGCATGGGGCGCATAGGCTCATGCTGCCTTTAGTAGAACCGACACCGCTACCGTGGGGGCCGTGAGTCCGGCCATCGGGTGAGGAGAGCCGAAATGCGCGCAATCTGGAAGGGAGCCGTGTCCTTCGGACTCGTCAATGTGCCGGTGCGGCTGTTCGCCGCGACGGAGGAACACGACATTCGATTTCATCAGGTGCACCGCGAGGACGGTGGCCGGATCCGTTACAAGCGCACCTGCAGCGTCTGCGGCGAGGAGGTCAGCTACGACGACATAGCCAAGGGCTATGAGACCTCGGACGGACAGTTGGTGATCCTCACGGATGAAGATCTCGAGAAGCTTCCGGTAGCCACCGGGCACGAGATCGACGTGGTCGAGTTCGTCCCGAGCGATCAAGTCGACCCGATTCTGTTCGCAAAGAGTTACTACCTCGAGCCAGATGCTCGCGCGGCGAAGCCCTACGTGTTGCTGCGAGAGGCACTCGTCGAGACCGATCGGATGGCGATCGTGAAGGTAGCCCTGCGGCAGAAGGAGACGCTGGCGGTGCTGCGCGTTCGGGACAAGGCCATCCTGCTGCAGACCATGCTGTGGCCTGACGAGGTGCGTAAGCCGGAGTTCGCCGGGCTGGATGCCGACATCGAGCTTCGGCCGCAGGAACTGAAGATGGCGGCCTCACTGATCGAGAGCATGGCCGCCGACTTCGAGCCGACCGGTTTCACCGACGAGTACCAGAGCGCGGTCCGCGAGCTCATCGATGCCAAGCTTGAGCGGGGCGACGCCGCGGAGCTGCCCGCAGACGAGACGAAGGAAGCGGGTCGCAAGGGCGGCGAGGTCATCGACCTGCTAACCGCATTGCAGCGCAGTGTCGACCGGGCGCGGGGCGGCACCTCAGAGGGCGCCGATGATGAGGCTGAGGGTGCGCCCAGCGCGGCCAAGAAGGGACCTGGCAAGGCCGCACCGGCGAAGAAGTCAGCAGCCAAGGCGCCCGCGAAGAAGGCCGCCGCCAAGAAGAGCGCCGCGAAGAAGCCGGCGGCGAGGAGCGCTCCGAGCAAGAAGGCCGCGTCCAAGAGCGCCTGACTTCGGCGGACTGGACTTACTGCCAGGGTGCTAGCGACAAAGCCGGCCGCGGTCAGTGTGACCACGGCCGGCGTGAGCGCTCGCGGATGCAGTCAGGTCGTGTTCTGCGTCCCTCGATAACCCATTGTCTTCAAGGAGCCACTTCGTCGAGGCCACCCTGCAGGGATCCATCTTGTTCGGTGGGCGGCTAAGAACGGGATGCGCTGCCCACCGAGGACTTTCTATCCCAGTAGATGATCTTCTGGGAGACACTTTGGTGTCACTGGCACTAACAGGACAGGAGCAGAAGTGAACGAGCCGGATCTAACGGAGCATTTCGCACTGCTGGGAATCGACCCCGCGGCCGTCGAGGTGTACCGGTGGGTCCTTTCGCATGGCGCTTGCTCCGTCAACGATCTGATCAAGAGTGGCATGGATGGCGACCGCGCGGCCGAGAATCTACAGACGCTCGTGGATGCCGGCCTGGTGGCGACCGACGGCGCGCACGATGGCTTGCTCATACCTGTGCCGCCGGAGGCTGGCCTGCGGATACTCACCAGTCGTCGGGAAGGTGAACTGAGCCAGGCGATGATCGCAGTGCGCAACGCCTATCGTGACTTCCGCAGGCAGCGCAGCACGCAGAATATCGAGGACTTGGTTGAGGTGGTCACCGGGCCCGCCATCCTGCAGCGTCTCAAACAGGCCGAGGACCAAGCGCAACGCGAGATCCGGCGGCTGGACTCGCCTCCGTACTACCGAACCCGCACCTCCAACGACACCGAGCTGGATCACCTAGCGCGCGGTATCGGTTACCGCGTGGTGTACGCGCGCGCGTCGCTGGCGCGTGAAAACTATCTCGACGGCAATATCGTGCCGAGCGTGCGAGCGGGGGAGCAGGCTCGGGTCCTGGGACGGGTGCCCGTAAAGCTGAGCATCATCGACGACACGATGGCATTGGTGTCACTGTCGATCACCGAAGCCGATGTCAATCGCACCCTGCTGATCGTGCGTCCCAGCACGCTGTTCAGCGCACTGGTGGGACTGTTCGAAATGTGCTGGCATTCCGGTCTGCCGATCCTGCCTACCGGCGCTGTCGGGGCGAAGATCCAGCCGATCGAGCAACGCATGCTGGGTCTGCTTGCCGCCGGCCTCAGCGATGACGACATCGTCCGGACGTTGAAGGTCAGCCGGCGCACGTTCTTTCGCTATCTTGAGCGCTTGCAGGCTCAGGCTGGCGTCAACTCTCGATTTCAGCTCGGCGTCTATGCGGCGAAGCACGGTTGGCTACCGGACGAATCGGGCTCAGCCTAGCCAGGTTGCTACCTCTGGCATGCCTGCCGGAGCTAGCTACCGAACGAGGAGTCCAGCTCGCTGTCATGCACCGTCGCATCGTGCGTCTGTCACTGTGAACGGGTGGGCGCTAGGTTGACGCCGATAGCAGGTTCTCGACCGACTAGCAGCCGCCCGGGTCAGACATTCGGCGTCAACACAAGGATGGTTAGCAGTGAGTTCTATCGG
>JAVEES010000185.1 GCA_030840285.1 Pseudonocardiales bacterium | reverse complement strand
TCCCTGCTTCGGGGTGCGCGAATCCCGGTTTGCCCTCTCATCGGGCGGGCACCCGAAGCGGAGAAGGGGGGAACGGGACCCGGGAGTGACGCGTGGACTGGCAAGGGGCATCGGAGGCCTGGTGGGGCCGACTCGTACTCGAACGCGGCATCGCCGCCGTCTACGTCGTGGCGTTCGTGTGTGCGGCGAGGCAGTTCCGCGGCTTGATCGGTGCTCACGGCATGCTGCCGGTGCCGGGGTACGTGGCGACGCAGAGGTTCTGGTCGGCCCCGAGCTTGTTCGCGCTGCACTACTCGGACCGGTTCTTCGCGGCCGTCAGTTGGACAGGTGCACTGGTGGCGGCGGCGATGGCGTTCGGCGTCGGCGACGTCCTGCCACTGTGGGGTGCAGTGTTGGTGTGGTTGGCGCTGTGGGCGGCCTATCTGTCGATCGTCAACGTCGGTCAGATCTGGTATTCGTTCGGCTGGGAATCGTTGCTCCTGGAAGCCGGCTTCCTTGCCGTATTCCTCGGCAACGAGGAGACGGCGCCGCCGCTGCTGGTGATGATCTTGGTGCGCTGGCTGGTGTTTCGGGTCGAATTCGGAGCAGGCCTGATCAAACTGCGCGGCGACCGGTGTTGGCGCGACCTGACGTGTCTTGATTACCACCACGAGACGCAGCCGATGCCTGGGCCGCTGAGCTGGTTCTTCCACCGACTGCCCAAGCCACTGCACCGGGTCGAGGTCGCGGGGAACCACGTCGTCCAACTGGTCGTACCGTTCGGCCTCTTCGCACCACAGCCGGTGGCGAGCGGGGCTGCAATGCTCATCGTGGTCACCCAGCTGTGGCTGGTGCTCTCTGGCAACTTCTCCTGGTTGAACTGGCTGACGATCGTGCTGGCGGCCAGCGTCGTGGACACCTCCACGGCCTCGGCCCTGCTTGGCATTTCGCGGCCCGCCGAAGCCATCGACACGATGCCCGTCTGGTTCCGCGTGCTGGTCATCGGCTACACCGCGATGGTCGTCGTGCTCAGTTGGCGGCCTGCCCGCAACATGCTGTCCCGACGTCAGCGAATGAACAGCACGTTCGACCCCTTGCACCTGGTGAACTCCTACGGTGCCTTCGGCAGCATCGCCCGCGAGCGGCGGGAGGTGGTGTTCGAGGGCACCTCCGCCGACACTCCGACAGAGGCGGGTACGCAGTGGACCGAGTACCAATTCAAGGGCAAACCCGGTGAGGTGGGGCGCCTGCCGCGCCAATGGAGTCCGTATCACCTACGCCTCGACTGGTTGATGTGGTTCGCCGCGATCTCACCCGCCTACGCGAGGCCATGGATCATGAAGTTCTGCGAGGGTCTGCTGACCAACGACCGTGCCATCCTCAAGTTGTTGCGGTACAACCCCTTCGAGGGCGATCCACCTCGCTACGTGCGCGCGCGGCTGTACCGCTACCGCTTCACCACCGCCCGTGAATTGATCAGGGACCGAGCGTGGTGGCATCGGGAGTTGCTCGGCCCGTACCTGGAGCCCCTCAGTCTGCGGGAGGCGGAGCGTCTCGGTTCGAGAGGCTTGCGCTGAGAAGCTCGACTGGACCTTCTCACTACCCGAACATGCCCATCGCAGGAACACCAAGCGCAAGCAGGCTCAGAGTCAGCAGGAACCAGCCGGCCCCCTGCCAGATGGGCCAGGTGCGGTTCGCCCGCCAATCGCGGTAGGTCTTGACGAACGCGGCCAACGCCCCGACGAAGAGCAGGCCCGGTGTCGCCAGCGCCCACCCGAGTTCGTTGCGATCGCCGAGTGCGTACACGACGAAGGTTCCGACCGCCAGCGCCACCACCGCCACGACGTAAACCATCGCAGCCCGCAACGCACCTGGGTCATGCCACCGCTTCTCGACGTCGTTGGTCATACCTAGCGACTTCCCCGCGCTCGCAGCCCGAAACTGATCGCGAAATGCAATGACGGCAGGCCGGGCACGCTGAGTACAGTCATCCTTGACGACCACGCAGACGGGACGAGATGGACGATCACGCGGACGAATCGTTCGAGGCCCTTCTGCACTACCTGCGGGACACCAGGGGCGTCGACTTCACCGGATACAAGCGCACTTCGCTGATGCGGCGGGTGCGGCATCAGATGGAACACACCGGCGTGCAGACATTCGAGGAGTATCTCGATGTGCTGCAGGCGAGTTCGGATGAATTCGCGGCACTCTTCAACACCATTTTGATCAACGTCACGTCGTTCTACCGCGACCCGGAAGCGTGGCAGTTCATCCACGACGAGGTCGTTCCCGCCGTCCTGGCGCGTCGGGGTCCCGACGAACCCATCCGGATCTGGAGCGCGGGTTGTGCGTCCGGCCAGGAGGCGTACACGCTGGCGATGGTGCTGGCCGATTCGTTGGAACCCGAAGCGTTTCGGCACCGCGTGAAGATCTACGCCACCGACCTCGACGAGCAGGCGTTGACGCAGGCCAGAGCGGCCTCATATGACGCGAAGGCAGTCGCGTCAGTGCCCGAGCCTGTGCTCGCGCAGTACTTCGATCAGGTCAACGGTTACTACCTGTTCAACAAGGACCTCCGCCGCGCGGTGATCTTCGGACGCAATGACCTGGTGAAGGACGCGCCCATCTCGCGCGTCGACCTCCTGGTGTGCCGCAACACCCTGATGTACCTCAACGCCGAGACGCAGCAGCGCGTACTGAGCCGCCTGCACTTCGCCTTGGCGCCGGAGGGCACGCTGTTTCTCGGCCACGCCGAGATGCTGCTGAGCCACACCGACAAGTTCACGCCGATCGACCTCAAGCACCGCATCTTCCGACGGGCCGCCGGCTCCTCGAGCGAAATGACCGAGATGGACGTTCCCGACCCACGCATCGACCGCCATGGCAATCTCTCGGGGTTGGCACCCATCCGCGAACTGGCGTTCGGGGCCAGTCCCGTCGCGCAGATCGTGGTGACGGGTGATGACACGGTCGCGATGATCAACCACCAGGCCGAGCAGACCTTCGGGTTGTCCGCGCGCGACATCGGCCGACTGCTTCGGGATCTCGAAGTCTCCTACCGGCCCGTCGAGTTGCGGGCATACGTGGAGCAGGCCAAGGTCGAGCGCAGGTCCGCACGTATCCAGGACGTCAAGTGGCAGCGGCCTGGAACTGACGCAAGCTGGTTCGAGATTCACGTAAACCCGTTGGTGGACACCGAGAATGGGCTGATCGGTGTCTCGATCGTGTTCTTCGACGTGACCGCCAACCGGATCCTGCTGGACAAGGTGGTGCAGACCAACGGCCAACTCGAGGCCGCGTACGAAGAGCTGCAGTCGACGAATGAGGAGCTCGAGACCACCAACGAGGAGCTCCAATCCACCGTGGAGGAACTCGAGACCACGAACGAAGAGTTGCAGTCGACCAACGAGGAACTCGAGACGATGAACGAGGAGTTGCAGTCCACCAACGACGAACTCCACACGATCAACGACACGTTGCGCGAACGCAGCGGAGAACTCGATGAAACCAGGACCTTCTTGAATTCACTGGTCAATTCGCTGTCGATGGGCATGATCGTCGTCGACCGCGAGATGCGGGTGGTGGAGTGGAACCAAGGCAGCGAGGAGCTGTGGGGTCTCCGGTCACCGGAGACGCTGGGCGTCTCGCTCCCTAGCCTCGACATCGGTCTGCCCATCACCGAGCTGAAGTCGTTGATCGGCAACGCGTTCGTGGATGCCGAAGCCATCGGCGAGGCGCGGGTGACCGCGATCAACCGGCGCGGCAAGCAGATCGAGGTGCGGGTGACGTGCACGTCGTTCCGCTCTTCCGAAGGGTCCATCAGCGGAGCGCTACTGCTGACGGAGGAAGCCGCCTGACCGATCACTTCGCGACTGCTCCGAGGTCAACTTCGTGACCGTGACGTCGTGGAACGCCGCCGCGGCCCGGTGCCGCTCGGCAGCCGACTGATGCCTGTCGCATTCGCCTTCGGAGGCGGTCATCGCCGCCTGTTCGTGCGCAGCAGCCGCCCGCAGGTGAGCGGCCTTCGCCTCGACGTGCCGGTGCAGCGCCGCGCGCCCGGCTTGTAACGCACGCTCGCCGGCCTGCTCGGCACGACGGTGGGCAACGAGTGCCAGCTCGGAAGTGACTGGTGCGCCGGTGGACAGTTCGGCGTGGCGGCGGCGAAGTTCTTCAGCCCTGGCGTGCGCCATCTGCCCGCGTTGGACCGGAGAAGACCATGCGTCGTCTCCGTCGACGTCGGACTTTCCCCGTGCGCTGGACATGTGACGTCTTCCGTTTCACAGCCCGTTGACGGCCTGCTCCCCAAGTATCCCCCGTGAGAGGCCGTTGGCAAGCAGGCCGGACGGCTTTGGCCGTTTCACCGCCGAGGACCCGGGTACGTCCGCGAACAGGTCACATCATGACCATCATGGGCGGCGAAGCCCTCGGGAAGGGGACGCAATGCTCGCTGCAATACTCGAAAAGCCAGGTAGCACACCATCGCTCGGAGAATTCAACGATCCGACGGACCACGTCGTCGACGTTCGCCTCGCCGGATGCA
>JAVEES010000126.1 GCA_030840285.1 Pseudonocardiales bacterium | reverse complement strand
CTCCGCCGACGGCTGATGCCGCTCGAGCGCCGGTGGCGGCTGGACCGTCCGATCGATCTTCGGCTCACTCTCGGCCTGCTGCATCGCAGCTCGGGAGATCCGACGATGCGGTTCGGCCTGGGCGGTCTCTGGCGTGCGGCGCGGACTCCGGACGGTGTGGGCACGCTGCACCTGGCCGTGCAGGCCGGCGACTTGGTCAGCCGGGCGTGGGGGCCCGGGGCGCAGTGGCTGACCGGATCGGTGCCCGAACTCGTCGGCGAGCACGATGACTGGAGCCAGCTCGACCTGAGCGCTCAGCCGCTGCTGCGCGAGGTGCATCGGCGCCACCCGGGGCTGCGCCTGCCGCGTACCGGGCTCGTGCTGGACGCGCTCGTCCCGGCCGTCCTGGAGCAGCGGGTGACGGGCTCGGAGGCATGGCGGGGATGGCGCTCGCTGGTCCGCCGTTACGGCGAGCCGGCGCCCGGGCCGGCCGAGCCGCGGTTATGGGTGATGCCCGACGCCGAGCGCCTGCGCCAGGTCACCAGCTGGGACTGGCATCTGTTCGGCGTGGACGCCCGGCGATACCGGACGATCCAGGCGGCGGCGGCGGTCGCGGGCAGGCTCGAGGAGAGCGTTGCCCTCGATGACGGCGATGCCGCCCGGCGCCGGCTCCGGGTGGTGCCAGGCGTGGGGGAGTGGACCGCGGCTGAGGTCACCCTGCGTGCTCTCGGGGATCCCGACGCGGTCAGCGTGGGCGACTTTCACCTGAAGAACCTGGTGGGTTTTGCCCTCAGCGGCGCGGCCCGCAGCGATGACGCGACGATGCTCGAGCTTCTAGAGCCGTGGCGGGGTCAGCGCGCTCGGGTGATCCGGCTGATCGAGCTGAGCGGGGCTACCCCACCGAAGTACGGCCCACGCTTCAGCCCGGACGACATCCGGGCGATCTGACGGGCTCTCGGGCTAGGCGAACTCGTCCAGTACCGCGTCGGCCAGCGCGGGCCAGGCCTTGATCGCCCACTCGTCGAAGTCACGGTCGGCCAGCGCGATCAGCGCGATCTCGGCAACCGGGTCGACCCAGAACATCGTGCCGCTCTGCCCGAAGTGGCCGAAGGTGGCGGGCGAGTTGCGGGTGGAGGTCCAGTGCGGGCTCTTGTCGTCGCGGATCTCGCAGCCCAGTGCCCAGTCGTTGTGCGCCTGTGCGCCGTAACCCGGAAGTACCCCGCGCAATCCCGGGAACTGCACCGTGCGGGCCGCTGCCCAGCTGCTCTCGTGCAGCAACGGCGAACCCTGAAGCAACGCCCCGACGAACGCCGCCAGATCATTGACGCCAGCCCGGCCCGCCCTTGCGGGGGACCCTGCCAGCGACGCACCCGTCATGCCGAGCGGGGCGAATACCGCGGCAGCGAGGTAGTCGGCGAAAGGCATCTCGGTCGCTGCTGACACCAGCTCGCCGATCACCTCGTAACCCGCGTTGGAGTAGATCCGTCGGGTGCCCGGGGCCGCGGCGCGCTGACGCCGTTGCGGCCCCATCCCCGAGGCGTGGGCGAGCAGGTGGCGCAGCGTGGCTCCGGGCAGCACGTCAGCGATCGGGTGACCGGACGGTGCAGCGTCCAGCTCGATCGCACCCTCCTCGACCGCAACCAGGCTTGCGAGCGCGGCAAGCGGTTTGGTGACCGAAGCAAGCTCGAAGCTACGGTCCAGGTCACCGGCCGCGGCCAACACGCCGTCCTTGTCGAGCACGGCGGCCGCGGCATGGGGCACCGGCCACCCGCTGAGCTGGTCGAGCGCCGTCATCGGTAGCCGGGGCCGCTGGCCAGGTGCTCGCGCGCCCGGCGGATCAGGGCAGGAAGTTCCGGTGCGATGCTGGCGGGCAACGCCTCGATGTCGAACCAGCGCAGGTCATCGGATTCCGGGCTGATCACCGGCTCCGCCCCGGCCGGCGCCCGCCCGAGAAAGCGGACGTCGAAATGCCGGGTGGGCAGGCCCAGCGAGCAGGTGATCGGGTGGATGTCGAGATCGAACGGACGCGGATCCAGCTCGATGCCCGCGATCCCGCTCTCTTCGAGCGCCTCGCGGGCCGCCGCCGCCACCAGCGAGGGGTCGCCGTCCTCAATGTGGCCACCCAGTTGCAGCCAGGCGCCGACCCGTGGATGCAGCGTGAGCAGCACCCGTCGGCCCTCATGATCGAGCAGGACGCAGCTCGCGGTGACGTGGCCGGGCACGCAGGCCCGTCGGGTGGCATCCGTGCGAGCCGCCAGCAGGGCGTAGAAGCCTTCGCGGATCGCCGCGCGGCCGGTGCCGTCCGCCGCATCCAGTGGGATCGCGTTCAAGGTGGCCAGCACGTCGGCGTGCAGCCCCGAGACGTCGGGATGGCCCTCGCGTGGTTGCGCCTGCGCCCGTCCGAGCGCGATCGCCTCGGCCGTGCCGAGCCGGAAGAGATCCTCACCGGTACTGCGCAGCAAGCTCTTGGAACCGCGACCGTCATCGACGAAGCTCAACCCGCGGACCACGGCGATCGGGATGTCGGCGAGCTTGCCCTTGACCAGGTCACCGGCCGCCGCCAGTTCGTCGGCGATCGCCACCTCGGTGACAGACAGGACGTTGCCGTGCTTATCGGTGCGGCCCCGCTCGTCCGAAACCGCCGAGATCCCCGATACGCCGATGGCGACATCGGAGATGCCGTGCCGCCAGGGCCGTCCCATGGAGTCTGAGATGACCACCGCGACGTTGAGCCCGGCCCTGTCCCGGATGCCGTCGCGGAGCCGGTCGGCCGAGGCGTCGGGATCCTGTGGCAGCAGCGCGATCTCGTCGCGGCCGACGTTGGAGGCGTCCACGCCGGCGGCGGCCATCACCAGGCCGTGCCGGGTCTCGGCGATCGTCAGCGGCCCACGTCGAGCGACCACTCGCACCGTTTCGGCAGCGATCACCTCGCGGCGCTGGGCCTCCCGGTCGGCCTCGGTACCGGCCTTGACCGGGACCAGCCGGCCTTCGGACTTCGACACGATCTTGGACGTCACGACCAGGACGTCGCCCTCGGCCAGCCACGGTGCGCTGTCCAGGACCACGCCGACCAGGTCGTCACCCGGGGCGATCTCACCCAGACCGGTGATCGGCAGTACCTCGATGCGGTCCGCGGGCGCGCTCACCGGCCGGCCAGTTCGACGGCCTCGGCGACCATCGCCGCCGTGGCATCGTCATCGGTCATCAGGATGTTCCTGCTCAGCACCGAGACCCCGGGGATATCAGCCGGGTCGGTCTGGTGGATCAGCCAGCCGTCCAGGATGCCGTCGTCCTTGCGTGCCCCGTAGAACCGGCCGACACCTTCGGCCGAAACCTCCACGCCGATCACCGGCAGGCAGGCATCCGCCATCCCGCGCACCGGTGCGCCGGACAGGATCGGGGACAGCCCGATCACCGGGGCGGCGGTGCCGCGCAGCGCGGGGCGAACCCCCGGCACGGCCAGGATCGTCCCGATCGAGACGACCGGGTTGGACGGTGCGATGAGGACCAGATCGGCGTCGGTGATGGCCTCCAGCACGCCGGGCGCGGCGGTGGCGGAGTCCAGTCCCACCTGGACGAAGGAATGTGCGGGTATCCCGGCGCGGTAACGCACCCACCATTCCTGGAAATGGATGGCGCGCCGGGTGCCGTCGAGCTCGACCACGACGTGGGTCTCGCAGCGCTGGTCCGTCATCGGAAGCAGCCGCACACCGGGTTGCCAGCGCTGGCACAGCGCGGCCGTGACATCAGAGAGCGGGTAGCCCGAATCGAGCATCTGGGTGCGCATCAGGTGGGTGGCGATATCGAGGTCGCCGAGCCCGAACCAGGTCGGCTCGGCGCCGTAGTCGGCCAGCGATTCCTTGATCCGCCACGTCTCGCCGGCGCGGCCCCAGCCGCGTTCGGTATCGATGACCCCGCCGAGGGTGTACATGACGCTGTCGAGGTCGGGGCAGATCCGCAGGCCGTGCATCGTGACGTCGTCACCGGTGTTGATGACCGCGGTCACCTCGTCGGCTCGTCCGGCGGACGTCGCGAATTGCCGGACGCCACGCAGATACTTCGCCCCGCCGACTCCGCCGGCCAATACGGTGATGCGCACCGCTAAAACCTATGACATCCCCCTCCGCCCTGGCGAAGCCGGGATGCCATTACACCTAACCGGACAGGAACCGCCCGCCAGCGGCCCGCCGGACGGCGATCAGGCTCTGCCGGACGGCGGCGCGTGCCGATGCTCGACCGTCGTGCACGTCCTCGGTTACCGGCGGCAGCAACTGATCGAGCCGGGCCAGCGCAAGCCGTGGACGCGGCCGGCCGCCGGCGATCCCGGCCCCGGTGGCCAGCAGAGCTACCACGGCATCCTCGATCGGCACCGCCTGCTTCGCCGAGGAGAGGGCCAGCAGTTCGTTGATCCGCAGCGCCTGCTCGGCGGCCAGGCCGGGGTCGGCATCGCGCAACTGCCCCGCCTCGTCACTACGCACCAGCTCCTGCTTGCGCAGCGTTCGCAGGGCCGCCTCGACGTCGGCCCCGGTGTGGGAGAACCACCGCTTGAAGTTCGTTGCCGGCCGTTGGGCCACCGCGCGATGCAGCGAATCGGCGAGCTCGCCGGTGCGCTCGCTG
>JAVEES010000103.1 GCA_030840285.1 Pseudonocardiales bacterium | reverse complement strand
TTCGACGGCAGCGCCAAGAACCTGATCGGCTACGACATGAATGTCCAAGCCGCACAAAAGGTTTACGACCAGTCCGGGCTCGGCCCTAGCGACTTCCAGGTGATCGAGCTGCACGACTGCTTCTCCGCCAACGAGCTGCTGCTCTATGAGGCGCTCGGGTTGTGCGGCGAGGGCGAGGCCCCGAAGCTGGTCGACAACAACGACACCACCTACGGCGGCCGGTGGGTGGTCAACCCGTCGGGAGGACTGATCTCCAAGGGCCATCCGCTGGGCGCAACGGGCCTGGCGCAGTGCGCCGAGCTGACATGGCAGCTGCGCGGCACCGCCGACAAGCGACAGGTGGACAACGTCACCGCCGCCCTGCAGCACAACATCGGGCTCGGCGGGGCGGCTGTCGTTACGGCGTACCAGCGCGCCGAACGCTAGTCACCTTTCACGGCGAGCAGACGCAAAAGTCCCCATTTTCCGGGCGTGTCGGGGCCTTTTGCGTCTGCTCGCGCTGTTCGGGGAACGAATTCGGTCGCCCCGGCGGTTGATGTAGGAGAGTATTGACTCACAGGAAGACGGGAGGTGCGGCCATGCGGACAAACTTGATGCTTGCCGCTGTAGTTGCGGGTGTGTGCGGAGCGATTGCCGCCCCTGCGGGCCTCGCGTCAGCCGAGCAATCGGCGCAAGAGGTGATCAGCCAGCTCCAGAGCGAGGGTTACACCGTCAACATCGACCGGGTCGGCACCGCGCCGCTCGACAAATGCGTAGTGACCAATGTCAGGAACCCTCAACAGGTCAAACAGTGGGTGCCGTACAACGGCCCAGGCAGGGATGGCGACCGGGTGCTTGTGCAAGTCATTACCAGTCAGACGATTTCGGTGTCGCTTAACTGCTCACACTGAGCAGGTCGACGAGACGCGTTGGTGGAAAACCTTTTTGGCGGCATCGCCGGATAGCGAAAGGCCCGGCCGGATCGCTCCAGCCTGGCCTTCCCACTTGTCAGCGACTCGAGCAGTCCAACGACACGGTGACCGTACGGTCCACGACGACGGGAACGAAGTCGCGGCCGCGGCGGTCGCGGCTGCCGAGCACTGGGACGAGTTCAGTTCGCTCCCTTGGGTTTCGCACATTGGTAACCACGCAGTCCGAGAGCGGCGCGCTCCCGACGCGGTCGATCTTCACGTCGAAGCCCTGGGCCTCCAGTATGCCGATGGTCGCTATGGCGGAGTCGGCTGCTGAGGCGGTACCTGCGGGGGCAAGGATCAATCCGCAAGCGCCAGCGGCCAACGCGATAAGTGTGAGCAGTGTGGCACGCATGGCGGGCCTCCGTTTCTTTCCGTTTTGTCGGTGTCAGCGGTTCAACGGGCGGAGGTCTCAGGGGGTTCAAAGGAATTTCAAAAACTTTGCCCAGACAGAGAAAGACCCGGCCGCGGGGGGTTTCGGCCGGGTCTTTCCTTCGCGCGCCCTACGACGGCACAGGGATTCGCTCCTGCGCCGGCTCTTCGGCACGCGGGGTGCGATCATCGTCGACCATGGTGAGTTCGTCGAACGGGTCCTCTCCACCCAGAACGGCGTTCACTTTGTCGCGATCAATCGTCTTAGTCCAGGATCCGACCAGCACCGTCGCCACCGCGTTACCGGAGAAGTTCGTGACCGCGCGGGCCTCGGACATGAACCGGTCGATACCGACGATGAGGCCGACACCGTCGAGCAGATCAGGACGGTGGCTCTGCAGGCCGCCTGCCAGCGTGGCCAGCCCGGCGCCCGTCACCCCTGCCGCGCCCTTGGACGCGACCATCATGAACACCAGCAGCCCGATCTGCTGACCCACCGACAGCGGGCTGCCCATCGCGTCGGCAATGAACAGCGATGCCATGGTCAGGTAGATGGCGGTGCCGTCCAGGTTGAACGAGTAGCCGGTCGGGACCACGACGCCGACGGTGCTGCGGTCGACGCCGAGGTGCTCCATCTTCGCGATCAATCGCGGCAGTGCGGACTCCGACGATGAGGTAGAGAAGATCAGCAGGTACTCGCGGGCGAGGTAGCGCACCAGCTTGAAGATCGAGATGCCCGACACCACACGCAGCAGCGAGCCCAGCACGCCGAACACGAACAGGATGCAGGTGACGTAGAAGCCGAGCATCAGCGTCAACAGTTGGGTGACCGCCGTCCAGCCGGTCTGGCCGACGACGTTGGCGATCGCACCGAACGCACCGATGGGTGCCAGCCACAGGATCATCACGAGCACCTTGAAGACCAGCTTCTGCAGATACTCGATGCCGCGCAGGATTGGCTCCCCCGCGGTGCCCATGCCCTGCAGGGCGAAGCCGACGAGGAGCGCGACGAACAGCGCCTGCAGCACGCTGCCCGCGGTCAGCGACGAGAACAACGTGTCCGGAATGATGCCCTGGACGAAGTCCAACAGCCCGCCGGACTCATGTGCCTTTTCCGCGAGTTCGGCGCCCTTGCCCGCCGCGCTCGGGGATAGATGCATGCCGCTGCCGGGGTGGATCAGGTTGCCGACGACCAGGCCGATCGCCAGCGCGAACGTCGACATCACCAGGAAGTAGACGAAGGCCAGGCCGCCGACCTTGCCGACAGTGGCGGCTTTGCGTACCGAGCCGATGCCCAGCACGATCGTGCAGAAGATGACCGGCGCGATCATCATCTTGATCAGGCCGACGAACATCGTGCCGAGAACGCCGACGCTCTTGCCGACGTCCGGGGCCAGCAGGCCAACCCCGATTCCTATCAGCACCGCAACGATGACGGCGATGTAGAGCCAATGGGTGCGGTCGCGGCGGCGCGGCGGTGCCGGCGGCTCGGGCACCGGGGGCCTCTCCAGGGTTGCCATGGCTGTTCCTCCAAAGTCGAAATCCAAATGTGGTCTGCAAGGATGTTCGGCGAGGACGTGAGCCAGGTCACGTTTTAGTTCATTGTGTTCAGGAGGTCCGGCCGTGGGCGCCTTGAGTGGGCAAGTTGCGACCCGAGACGGCCGCACTCTGTCCTACCTCGAGGTTGGCGATTCAGAAGGGCCGCTCGTTCTGCACAATCACGGCGGACCCAGCAGTCGGTTGGAGGCACGCCTGCTCGCGGATGCCGCATCGAAGAATCGGTTACGCCTCGTATGCATCGACCGACCAGGCATGGGACAGTCCAGTCGCCAGAACGCCCGCACCTACGCCCGCTGGGCCGACGACCTGGTGACGATCGCCGATGCGTTAGGACACCACGAATTCGGAGTGACTGGCTGGTCCGAGGGTGGCCCGTGGGCGGTTGCGGCGGCTGCCTACATCGATCCCCTTCGGCTGCGCCACGTCACCAGCATCGCGCCTGGAAGCTACGGAGTGTTCGGTGATAACTGGGCAGCGGAGTACCTCTCCAAGGCTGACGCACTGGGTGGATCCCTCGCGCTGCGGTTCAAACCCGGCTTCCGCCTTATGTATGCGGTCCTTGGCATTACCGCCAAACACTTCCCCGAAAGCTTCGTCAAACAGATCCGGAACGGGGCCGGCGACTACGACAAAGAGATTCTGCTTCGACCCGAGGCCGCAACGGCGTTCGGTGATTCATGCGCCGAATGCTTCGCCCACGGCAGCGACGGGCTCGTCCGTGACGCTGAACTTCTTTATCGGAGTTGGGCTTTCGATGTGACGAAGATCGAACGGCCAGTCCACATGTGGCAGGGACTGGACGATCGACTCGTGCCGGATCCCATCAACAAGACGGTGGCTGACCGAATGCCCGGAGCGGTGTGGCATCCGGTTGAGGGCGCCGGTCACCTTGTGGCAGTCGGTGCAGGGGATGACATCTTCCGAATCGCGGCCGAGGAACTGGGCGCGCCTTGACCCGCGCGCGGCCGTGGTCCCTGGCGACCCAGGCGATCACCCTGCAGATCCTGGTGATCGCGGTGGTGGTGCTGGCCGGCAGCGCGCTGGCGCTGTTCGACGCCAGCCGCGACGGCGACGCCGCGGCGCGTGAGCAGGTCGTCAGCATCGCCACTGCGCTGGCGGACTCACCGTCGACGGCCGTCGCCATCGAATCCGGAAGCGCGACCAAGGTTTTGCAGCCGGTCACCGAGGCCGTGCGCACCAACACCCAGATCGCGTTCATCACGATCATGGCGCCGGACCGGACGCGATTCACCCACACCGACCCGAATCAGATCGGCGGGAAGTACCTCGGCACCATCGAGCCCGCGCTGCGCGGTGAGACATTCAGCGAGGTCTACACCGGCACGCTGGGACCGTCGATCCGAGCCGTAGCGCCGGTGCGCAACGCGTCCGGCCGAATCGTCGGGCTGGTGTCGGCGGGCATCCTGCAGCAGAGCCTGGCCGACCGCTGGCGTTCGCAGGTGCCGACGATCGCTGCGGTCACCGTGGCCGCGCTGGCC
>JAVEES010000187.1 GCA_030840285.1 Pseudonocardiales bacterium | reverse complement strand
CGCGCCGGGGTGCGCCGCGGAGGCCAACGGGGCGTTCTGGCTGATGATCGACTTCAAGCTGTTCCAGTTGTCGCTGATGTCGCCGGTCGTGCGCCACAGGTTGCCGACGTCACCGGCCCACGTCGCGGGCTCGTTCACGCCCCACTCGCAGATGCTGTAAGCGATCGGGCGACCGGTCGCCGCGAGCACGTCACGCATCGCGGTGTAGCGATCGATGTACTGCTGCTTGGTGGTACTGCCGGCGTTGTTGCAGTTGTCGTACTTCAGGTAGTCGACCGCCCAGTCGGCAAAGGTCTGCGCATCGATCCGCTCATGGCCGAGGCTGCCGGGATAGCCGGCGCAGGTCGCTGTACCGGCGTCCTCGTAGATGCCGAGCTTCAGGCCTTTGGCATGGACGTAGTCGGCGGTTCCCTTGATTCCATCGGGAAACTTGACCGGGTCCGGGACCAGGCGTCCCGCAGCGTCGCGCTGGTGGGTCATCCAGCAGTCATCGATGTTGACGTAGTCATAACCGGCGGCCTTCATCCCGGAACTGACGAAGAAGTCGGCTGTCTGCTCGATCAGCGCTTCGCTGACGTTGCAGCCGAAGGCGTTCCAGTCGTTGAAGCCCATCGGCGGTGTCACCGCTAGGCCGTTGTCCAGCGCCGACGCCGGCGACGCTGCGATGACCTGCTCGGTGACCACGGCCGTCGCCATGAGGCCAATGGATAGCCCGATGGCGCTGACAGCGGCCGCCAAACGGCGCCGCCGGGTCCGGTTCTCTGTCATGTGGTTGCTCCCATGTCGCTCACGTTCGCGCAGGCTCGAACATGAATACACAGCTTTCTTAGCATGGTCATATGTCCGAAACAAGAGTTCGGACGAAATTCAGCCGTTATAAGGAGCCCCATATCGACATGAGATGTACTGCCAAGTAGCACAGGTACCTTGTTGGATTATGTTGGATTTATGCGCTGGCTTTGGCGCTGCGCTTGCGTGCCGACCCACCGGTCGTAAGGTGGAAGGCACGCTCAACCAGTAGCTTGCGACGCGGCATTGGCCGCCCAAGCATCCCGGGCCCTGGCAGTCCGGGTCCGTCGAGGTGGTAGTTGCGTCGCGCGCCCGGAACCTTGCCGAGGAAGCCCGGCATCAAGGCACCAGGAGTCATATATGGACGAGATCGTCGGCGAAAGCCTGGCCAAGCGGTTGATCGCCTGGGGTGTGGACACGATCTTCGGTCTGCCGGGCGATGGAATCAACGGCCTGATGGAGGGCTACCGCCGCCACAGCGAAAAGTTGCGGTTCGTGCTGGTGCATCACGAGGAAGCGGCGGCCTTCATGGCCACGGGATATGCCAAGGCAACCGGCCGGCTAGGCGTGTGTACCGCAACCTCCGGACCGGGTGCGATCCATCTGCTCAACGGGCTGTACGACGCGAAACTCGACCACATGCCGGTGCTGGCACTGACCGGGATGCAGGCAACGGAAGTCCTCGGCTCGGCGTATCAGCAAGAGGTCCATCTCGACCGGCTCTTCGAGGACGTCGCGGCCTACAACCTGATGGTCACCAACCCGCGGCAGATGCCTGCGGTCGTCGATCTGGCGATCCGCAACGCGTTGGCGAAGAACACCGTCGCGCACCTGACATTCCCCAACGATCTGCAGGTCGCCCCGGTGTCGGGGGACCCCTACGCGCACGTCGGTCCGGGCGGGCCGCCGGAGAGCGCGCCGGTATTCAGCCCGGCTCGGGTTCAGGCCGCTGAGGAGGATCTGTGGCGCGCGGCAAGGGTCCTCAACGAGGGCCAGAAGGTTGTCCTGCTCGTCGGCGTCGGCGCTCGGCGTGCGCGTGAGCAGGTGCTGGCAGTTGCCGAGAAACTCGCGGCACCGATCGTCAAGACACTGCCCGGCAAGATGGTCGTCCCGGACGATCACCCTTTGACCACAGGCGGCATCGGCCTGCTCGGCACCAAACCGAGCGAGCAGGCGATGGAGGACTGCGACACGCTGCTGATGGTGGGAACCTCGTTCCCATATAGCAATCATCTACCCGCACCAGGCTCGGTGCGGGTCGTGCAGATCGACACCGATCCGGCCTTGATCGGGATGCGGCTTCCTACCGAGGCGCCGGTAGTGGCCGACAGTGCCCTTGCGCTGGATGCCCTGCTTCCACTGCTCCAGCCCAAGACGGAACGATCGTTCCTGCAGAAGCGGCAAGCGGAAATGGAAGGATGGCGCGAGAAGATGGCGGCCCTGGAAGATGCCGGCCGCGACCCCATCGCACCCCAGTACCTCATCGGCTGTGTCAACGCACTCGCCAACGATGACGCCATTCTTACCTGCGATTCCGGCACGATCGCGACCTGGGCCGCGCGACACTGGATCATTCGCGGTAACCGCGAGTTCTACCTGTCGGGCAACCTGGCCACGATGGCCCCGGGCCTGCCGTATGCGATCGCCATGCAGCTGGCAATGCCGCAGCGCCAGATCATCGCCTTCGTGGGTGACGGCGGTTTCGCCATGCTGATGGCCGAATTCCTCACCGCTGTCCGCAACGAGCTGCCCATCAAAGTCGTGATCAACAACAACAATTCGTACGGCCAGATCCTCTGGGAGCAGCTGGTCCTCGGCTATCCCGAGTACTCGGTCAGGCAGAAAGAGCCCGTCGCCGACTTCTCGACCTGGGCGCGCGGCTGCGGAGCGCACGGCGAGAAAGTCAGCGACCCGGCCCGCGTGAAGGACGCCATCGCCGAGGCGTTGGCCCACCCCGGACCGGCTCTCGTCGACGTGGACGTCAACCCGAACGAGCCGCCGATGCCAGGCAAGGTCGAATACGAGCAGGCCAAAGCCTTCGCTGAGTCGTTCCTGCGCGGCCAATCCCACAAGGCAGCAACGATAAGCACGATCGCCAAGGACAAGATCAACCAACTGTTCTCCTGAAAGGAGCAGCGCCATGCCCCAGGACCGGCCATCCGTTCCGAGCACACTGAAACGGTCGCCCAGCAAGGTGCGACGCACCTACGAGAAGACGCTCGAGAGCGCCGAGGCCGAATACCGCGACGAAGAACGGGCGCACCGTACCGCGTGGGGCTCGGTGAAGAACATTGCTGAAAAGAAAGGAGATCACTGGGAGCTCAAGGATGAGAGCGGGCCCTCTGATCCCCGATCCAGCATGGGCGCCAAAGACAAGCGGGCAGGTCGTGGCGAAACCTACGGCGGCGTGGACGTGCAAGGCAGCACTCGATCCGAGCTCGTCGAACGCGCCAAGGACGCTGGCATCCGGGGCTACTCGAAGATGACCAAAGCAGAGCTCGGGCGGCAACTGCAACGCAAGGAACACGACTAGCCGGTGACGTCCAGCTAGGCGCGTTGACAGCGCCCAAAGGGGCAGGCTTGTGGCGCGGAAAAGTCGATGCAACGGACTGCCGCGCCCAGGTGTCAAAGTGGTATTCCTGCCACGGGAGGCCGCTATGCGCGCACTACTCATCCTGTCGATCGTCCTGGTTCCGGGGCTCTGGTTCGCCACGCCCGGGGCGGCGGCACCGCCGGTGACGTTGCAGGTCGTGCCGATGTCGGTGCCGGCCGGCGGGTCGGTGAAGGTCATCGGCAGCTGCGAGCCGACTACCAACGGGTTCG
>JAVEES010000391.1 GCA_030840285.1 Pseudonocardiales bacterium | reverse complement strand
CTCGGGGTCGCGGTCGGTCCTGCCGAAGAACGGCGGTGCGTCCGAATCGGCGCTGAGGTGCTGGATGCGTTCGGCGCGCAGTCGTCCGAGGCTCTCACTGGCCAGCGCGTCGACGCCGTAATCCGCGATCCGTTCGGCAGACTGCCGCATCTGCAGCAGGCAGGTCCGCGCGTCCTCGAGGTGGGCTCGTTCGGACAGCAGCACCGGATCGTCGCTCACGGTTTGTCAACGCTAGTCACCCCCGCAAGTGGTTTTCTGCTGGGACAATCCGAGCGTGCCGAAAGACGATCCACTGATCAGGCGACTCCCAGTCCATTGGGAGAGCTGGGTCACCGTGGTGATCGGCGCGCTGCTGCTGCCACTCGGTGCGTACCTGTTGATGCGGGCATACCTGGACTCGCTGCTGCTCAGCGGGATCATCGGCGCCGTGCTGTGCCTGTTGGCCCTTCCGCTGGTGACGATCTCCGGTCATGAGGTCCTGCGGCAGCCGACGTTGCGCGAGCGCACGCTGGTGCTGCCGCGCAGGTACCACCGCTCATGGCGGATCCCGCTCGCGGAGATCTCCGGTGTGGGGCTGATCTACGACCTCGGAGCCGTTCGCGCGGGCTGGCTGCTGCGGGTGTGGACGGTCGATGGCAGCAGCTACGGCATCGAGTCAGTGCGCACGTACATCCGCGGTCACAAGCATCCAGAGCTCGGGCTCCCACCGGTCAAGGTTGCGCGCCGCAAACGTCCGAGGCTGGATTGGAAGGCGATCGCCGTGACACCCGCCGGCCGGGCAACTGCCACGCTCGATCAACAGGTCCGGCGGGTGCAGGGTCCGGACGGACCGCTGGCTCGGCAGATGGAGCAGTGCACCGGCCCGTCCTACGGGATCTACCTGGCGTACTGGTCGGCTGACGGCCAGATCGGGTGGCTCGGCCCGGACGAGACCAATTGAACTCTGCGGGCATGCTCAGCCGCCTCGAACTCAGCCGCCCGTTGAGCATCCTTGGCGGGCTGGCCGTTTTCGGTCCGCCGGCCGGATCGGGATGCCATCATGCTCCAATGAGCGAGCATCGAACGAGCCAGCGCGGCGGGAGTGATTCTGAGGTTGCCGGTGAGCCCGCCGGAGCCCGCGGCGGTTCCTGGCGGCGAAACATCATCCTGCTCGTGCTCGCCGTCGGGGTGCTGATCCTGGCCTACTTCTTCGCGGAATCTTTCCTGCCGCGCTGGTGGGCGCACCGGGTCGGCGGCCAGGTCAAGGGCCGGTTCTCTGGCGGCATCTGGTGGGGACTGACCTACGGCGTCCTGTGCACGGCCATTCCGCTGGTGGTGCTGCGGCAGGCGGTTCGCAAGCGATGGAACTGGCAGCGGCGCTGGCAGACCCGCATCGTTTTGCTCGTGATCGCGCTGCTACTGGCGTCCCCGAACCTGATGACGTTGGGCATCGTTCTCGGTAACGGCGCGGCCTCGCATGCCGGTGAACGCATCCTGGATGTCGACGCTCCGGGTTTCCGCGGCGCGACTCTGGCGGGCGTCCTGGTTGCTGCGGTGGTCTGCGTGCTGGTGCAGTATCTGGTCACCACCCGGCGACGCCGCACCCGCGAGGTCAAGCAGTTGCGCCGGCGGGACAAGGAGCGTGCCGCTGCCGACGAGGCAGCCGCGAAGGCAGCGGAACAAGCCGCCGAATCACCCGACGGCGGTGCCGGGAACCGCCATGATCAGGTGGGAGACTGACCAGGTGCCAAGCTCCAGCGGGCGGCACTCCGCCACCGAGCCCGGTCGAGAGGATCCGGCCCGGACCGCCGAGCATGCCAGGCTGGCCGAATCACCTGCCTCCTCAGACCCGTGGCGGCTCTGGGGTCCCTACCTCGCCGGACGCCAGTGGGGAACCGTCCGGGAGGACTATTCGGCCGACGGTGACGCGTGGTCGAACTTTCCGTTCGAGCAGGCACATGCCCGCGCCTATCGCTGGGGTGAGGACGGCCTAGGCGGGATCTGTGATCGCTACGGCTTTCTGAACTTCGGCCTGGCTCTGTGGAACGGGCAGGACGACCGCCTGAAGGAGCGGCTCTTCGGCTTGACCAACCCCCAGGGCAACCACGGCGAGGACGTCAAGGAGTACTGGTGGGCCGTCGACGCGACGCCGACCCATTCTCATGCGGAATGGCTTTACCGCTATCCGCAAAGGGCTTTTCCGTACCGCGATCTGGTCGCCGAGAACGCCCGGCGCGGGCGCGACCAACCGGAGTACGAGCTTGCTGACACCGGGGTTCTTGCCGAGAACCGGTTCTTCGATGTCTCGATTCGCTATGCCAAGGCTGGTCCGGAAGACATCTGCATAAGGATTACGGTGACGAACCACGGTCCGGATGCGGCGGACCTGCACCTGCTGCCGCAGCTGTGGTTCCGAAACACCTGGGCCTGGGGACGCGATGAGCGCAGGCCGGTGTTGCGGCGCCGGGAAGGGGGTGAGCTGGTTGAGCCGGATCTGGTGGCCGTCGAGGCTGATCACGAGTTCCTGGGCAGCTACACCCTGGTTGGTGACGCGCAGCGTGGCCACTCCGGAGCGCTGGTTCGGCTGCCCCAGGTTCTGGTGTGCGACAACGACACCGACGCCGTCGCCCTGTTCGGCGCGCAGCAGAACCCGTCACAATATCCGAAGGACGGCATAAATCGCCTTGTCGTAGAAGGTGATTCCGCTGCGGTCAATCCTGCGGGCACCGGCACGAAGGCCGCGCTGTGGTACCAGTTCTGCCAGATCGCACCCGGCGCCAGCGAGTCGGTATCGCTTCGGCTGCAGGCCGGTCCGCCACCGGATCGTCCCTTCGGAGCCGGCTTCAACGCGGTGTTCGCCGACCGAGCCAGCGAGGCCGATCACTTCTACGCCGACGTGGTTCCGACCGATACGAGTGCGGTGGACGCCGACATCGCCCGCCGGGCTTTCGCCGGTCTGCTATGGGGAAAGCAGCTCTACCGCTACTCGGTCACCGATTGGCTGGCCGGTGATCCGGGGCAACCTGCGCCGCCTGCTGCGCGAACCGCCCGTGGTGCCCGCAACGTCGAGTGGCCGCACCTGGACCTCGCCGACGTCCTGTCCATGCCTGATGAATGGGAATACCCATGGTTCGCCTCATGGGATCTGGCGTTTCACTGCGTCACCCTCGCGCACATCGACCCGGCGTTCGCCAAGGATCAGCTGGTCCTGCTCTGCCGTGAATGGACCATGCATCCCAACGGCCAATTGCCTGCCTACGAATGGGCATTCGGCGATGTGAACCCGCCGGTGCACGCGTGGGCGGCGTGGCAGGTCTACTGCATCGACGGCCGCGCGGATCCCGAATTCCTGATGCGGGTGTTCACCAAGTTGCTACTGAACTTCTCGTGGTGGGTGAACCGCAAGGACGCGGACGGATCGAACCTGTTCGAGGGCGGCTTTCTGGGGATGGACAACATCGGCCTGTTCGACCGGTCCGCTCCGCTGCCGTCCGGCTACCGGCTGGAGCAGTCTGATGCCACCAGCTGGATGGCCTTCTACTGCCTGTCGATGCTGCGGATCGCGTTGGAACTTGCCCGGATGGACAGCGTCTGGGACGACTGCGCCACCAAGTTCCTCGAGCACTTCTGCTCTATCGCACAAGCCGTTTCGACGTTCGGCAGCCACGGCATATCGCTGTGGGACGAGCCCGACGGTTTCTTCTATGACGTCCTGGTGGGTCCGGACGAAAGCTGTGAGCGGCTGCCGGTGCGATCGATGGTCGGGTTGCTGCCGCTGCTCGCCGTCGCGCTCGCCCCGGATTGGGTGGCGAACGAGCTGCCGGACTTCACCGCTCGGATCAGATGGCTGCAGAAGCGCCGGCCGCAAGCCCTGCAGGGCCTGATGCAGAGTCACGGGGCCGACGGAGAGCACCTGACGTTGTCGCTGGTCGATCCGCCGCGGGTCAACCGCTTGCTTGTGCGTGCCCTGGACGAGGCGGAGTTTCTTTCCCCGTACGGCCTGCGCTCGCTGTCGGCGGCTTACCGCACACCGTTCAATGTCGACGTCGAGGGCCATCAGACGAGCATCGGCTACCTGCCTGCCGAGTCCGACAGCGGGCTGTTCGGCGGCAACTCCAACTGGCGCGGACCGGTCTGGTTTCCGGTGAACGTGCTGCTCGCGGATGCGATCCGGACGCACGGTCGCGGCGCGGGTGCCGAGTTGAGAGTGCCGATACCGGGTTCTGCTGGGTCCGTGTCGTTGACCGAAGTGGCCGACACCCTGCACGATCGGCTTATCGCGCTGTTTCGCCCGGACGCTGCGGGGCGGCGTCCTGGATCACCACGGGACCTCGGCGACGGCCCGCTCTGGCAGGGACCTGTGACGTTCAGCGAATACTTCAACGGTGATACCGGCGCGGGGCTGGGCGCCTCTCATCAGACGGGTTGGACCGCGCTGGTCGCCCACCTGATCTGCGCGCGCCCCGACGACGCGGCAGGCTAGAACAGGCGGGTTGGAATATGACGGAGTGGAGCTCACCGGCGTTGGTCCTGCCATGGCTGCGCGGGCAGGGATTGCACGTTGCCGCCTCGGCAACCCTCGACGCGGTCCGGGATGCCCTGTTCGCCTCGGGGTACCTGATCGCGCACGCCCACACCGGCCCCGGCAGGTCGCGTCAGGACGCCTACCGGTCCTTGGCTGCGGCGTTGCGACTACGCCAGTCCGCAGCCGACAACCTCGACGCCTTCGCCGACGCGCTACGCGAGTTGCCAGACCTCTGGCCTGAAACGCGACGGCTGGTGCTGCTCTGGACCGGGGCCGATTCGCTGGTGCGAACCGACCTGCTTGCCTGGACGATGCTCGGCAAGGTACTGGTCGAGACCTCGGACTATCTCTGGCTTCCCGACGACGAGCGGGGCCTGGTGTTCGACACGATTGCCTTCGTCCCGACCGATTACGGCGCCGATCATCCCTAATTGGCCTATTCGAAGGTGCCTATTTCTGAGACGCCTATTT
>JAVEES010000389.1 GCA_030840285.1 Pseudonocardiales bacterium | reverse complement strand
GTAACGCTTGTTGTCCGACTCGATCCTGGACAGCACGGGCAGCGCGACGGTCGTCGTGGGCGCGCGGACCTGGGTCAGCGGCGCCATCAGCAGCTGAAAGGCGCGGTTGTAGAAGCCGAGCGGGGCGGCGCCGAACCGGTGTCCGATGACCACCGAGTCGACGTTGTTGGTGGCGTAGCCGATCAGCTGGGTTCCGACCAGGTGCCAGCCGAATCGCAGCAGGCCCGACATCTCGGCGTTCCGGGTCGGCCGCCGGGGCAACCAGCCCGCCAGGATCGCCACCGCCGCGAGCGTCAATGCGGAATTGAGCAGCTGCTGGGCGACCAGCGCCCAGTAGCCCGCGCCGTTCACCGCCAGCACGACCCCGACCACCAAGCCGGCGACCTGTGTCCCGATATCGACGAGCGCGAGCTGGCCGAAACGCAGGTGCCGATCGAGGTCCGCGCGGAACTGGGTGGCGAGGCCGTTGAGCAGGAAGGTCAGCGACAGCGCGAGCGCGATGCCGCGGACCTCGCGCTCGTGGTAGAACGACGCGATCAGCGGGGAGCCGGCGGCCACGATCAAGCACAGCAGCAGACCGAGCGCGCTATTGAGCCAGAAGAGATTGTTGCGCTGGGCGTGGGATAACGACTTGGCCTGCACAGCGGCCGAGGACAGTCCGAAGTCACGGAAGATGTCGGCGATGCCGGCAACCGCCAGCACCATCGCGACCACCCCGTAGTCGTGCGGGGTCAGCAGCTTGGCCAGGATGATCACGGACGCAATCTGGATGACCATCCGGACGCCCTGGCCGCCCATCGTGACGGCGGCGCCGCGTGCCGCGATCCGGCCGAGGCCCTTCACCGGGCGCTGGACATCACCGTCGAGCTCGTGCAGCGGCGCTGACGAGTCAGCCTGCACGGTCATCGGGCCACCAGGTCTTCGGTTCGACGGCCGGAGTGGTTGCCCCTCGGCCAGGATCCTGCCAGTGCGAAGAGGCCGGCCAGGGCACCCCTGATACCGGGCCAGGCTGATGACCCGGGCCGCAGCAACTGCCGCCGGCCGCCCCGCAACACCACGCGGGCCACGTCGGTCGGGGTGCGCAGCAGCCACTTCAACTGATCGATGCTGCTGAGATGTTTGGAGGCGAAGAGCAGCCGGTTTCGGCAGTTGTAGTAGTAGTAGAGCGGCGACTTCGCGCGGCTCGTACTGGCCTGCTGGGTGCCACCGACGTCGTGGACCACCACCAGGTCGTCCCGGACGATGAGGGAGCCGCCGAGGTCCACGCACCGGATGCTCAGGTCGACGTCCTCCCAGTAGAGGAAGTAGTCGTCGTCATAGCCGCCCAGTTTCGCCCACATGGATCGGCTCACTGCCAGACACGCGCCAGTGAGCCACGCTCGCCGCCGCGCGGTCGGCGGCCCGGTGACCGGCCTGACCCCCGCTTCGTCCAGGGACAACCGGCTGCCGCGGAACCACACCGAGCCGTCCGGACGCACGATCGTCGGAGTGATCAGGGCCATCGGCTGGGCGAGCGTCGCCGCGAGCAACTGCGCGAGCACCTCTTCGGTAATCGCGACGTCCGGGTTGATCATCAGGTACGAATCGCAACCGAGCTGCGCGGCCTTGGCAACACCCAGGTTCACCGCGGCACCAAAGCCGACGTTGCGCGCCAAGGCGTGCAGCGTCCAGCCTCGGGCTGCGGCCAGTTCGGTGATCGCCGCGGTGTCGGCAGCCGATTTGAAGTTGTCCACCACCACGACCTTGGCGGGGACCGCGCTGAGGTTGAGCCGAGCCAGGTTGGCGGCGAGCAGTGCGTGCGAACCGTAGTTGACGACCACGATCCCCAGCGGTGTGACCGGCGGGCCGTCGTGGAGCGGTGGCAGGGCCAGCTCGGCTGAATAGGTCTTCATCGCGGATTGCGCCGGTACTCGTGGTAGACGTAACCGTACGCGCCGGTGAGCATTCCGCCCCCGCGAGCCAGCGTCCGCAGGCCCCGGGCCTGGTGGGAGTGCGAGCGGGCCAACGTCCCGAGGCCATAGCGCAGCAGGCCGCCGAGCAGGCGCGGTAGCCCGCGAGCGGTCAGCGCCACCCGCACCCGCAACCGATCCCGCGCCGACCCCGCGAGCGCGATACTCGTCCGGCTCCATGAGTTGCCCGATCGCAACGCGCGCAGTACGACCCACCGCCTGGTCATCCGCTCGACCGGCACGTTGTCGAGCACCACCGCGTCGTCGCACCAGACCATCCGAGCCCCGGAGGCGACCAGCGCCCGGGTGAACAGCGTGTCCGAACCACCGCTCTGCCCGAACCGCTCATCGAAGCTGAGGCCCAGCCGGCGGACGGTGTGCAGGTCGAGCAGCAGGTTGTTCGTGGCGGCGACGTCGATGGCGGTTCCGGTTACGAGGCGGCGGCGGTTGAAGAAGTTTCCGGCGGAGATCCAGGCGTCCAGCGGGCCGGAGAACGCCGAGACCACAGCGCCCGCAACCGCGTCCGCGCCCGTCGAGGCGTACGTCGCGAGCAGCCCTGAGAGCCAACCCGGCTGAGGCCGTTCGTCGTCGTCGATGAAGATCAGGACGTCGGCGTCGGCAGCTTCGCGCAAGGCCCGATTACGCGCAGCGGCGATGCCGGCAGTGGGTTCGACGACGTAACGAACCCGGTCCTCGGCCAGCGCCTCGACGACTTGCCTGGCCCCGCCATCCGGATCGTTGTCCACGACCAGCACACTGAATTCCGTTGAGTCGAATCCGGTTGGGCCGCCGGTGCGCTGGCCGGCCACCTGTGCCAGTACCTGGGGCAACACCGCCCCCAGGTCGTCGTTGCGCCGGAACGTCACGATGGCGATGACCACTTTTGCGACGCGTCTGGCCGTCATCGCACGATCACCTCCCACCGCCTGGCACCGCCCGCCGGTCACGCCGCCGGGATGTCGGTCACTGACAAGTTGTCCCACGAGGAGACGACCGGCGCCAGGGTTGCCGACCCTGACAAGTAGCTGACCACACCCACGCCGCCCGGGGACTGCAGCGAGGCCTCGGCATCGCTCACGCTAGCCTGCCAGGCGCTGGGCTCGGTGCTACCCACCTTCCAGACCTTGCCCGACAGCGTCGTGGTGCCCGAGCCGCTGACTCGGATGCGCAGCCGCAGGACGTCGCCGACGTTGTAGATCAGCCCGGTCACCGTGACGCTCTTGAGCGCGGTCTCGGTTCCATTGACCACCTTGCTCAATGTCAGGCTGGTGGTGGTCGGCTGGATGCGCGCGCGCACCCGGTACTCCGTCGTGCCGACGTGCCGGACGGCGAAGGACAGGTACGTGCCGCCGCCGGTCGGAGCGGAGTCGGTCGACACATCCACGGTGCCGTCGACATTGAGAGCCGACACCGAGTTGAGGTAGGCCGACGGTCCCGCGCCCAAGGTGGCCATCTTGATCTTTCCGGACGTGCCGTTCACCGAGAAGAGGCTGGCACCACTGGTCGTCCAGAGGCCACCCTTGTCGGCGGTACCGAAGCCGGTTGCTGCAGTACGGGTAAAGCTGTCGGCGGCGTAGACGGTCAGCACCGGTGCCGTCACAGCGACCTGCTGGGTCGTGGTGTTGGTACCACCGCGGTTGTCGGTCACGGTCAGGGCCACCGTGTACGTCCCGGCCGTGCCGTAGGTGTGCTGCGCGGTGGCTCCGGTCGCGGTCGCGCCGTCGCCGAAGTCCCAGGCGGAGGAGGCGATCGTGCCGTCCGGATCGGAGGATCCGCTGCCGTCCACCGACAGCGCCAGGTTCGTCGCGCTGGTGGTGAACGCGGCGGACGGCGCAACGTTGGCGGCGAGCACCGTGAGCTGCTTGGTGGTCGTACCGGTGGCCGACTGGTTGTCGGTCACCGTCAGGGTCACCGGGTAGCTGCCCGCGACGGCGTAGGTGTGCTGGGCGGTGGCTCCGGTGGCGGTCGCGCCGTCCCCGAAGTCCCAGGCGTAGGAGGCGATCGTGCCGTCCGGATCGGATGACCCGCTGCCGTCCACCGACAGCGCCAGGTTCGTCGCGCTCGAGGTGAACGCGGCGACCGGCGCCACGTTGGGCGCAACGACGCTCACCTGCTTGGTGACCGAGTCGGTTCCCGCGCGGTCATCGGTGACGGTCAACGTGATGGTGAAGGTGCCACCGGCCGCGTAAGTGTGCTGCGCGCTGGCCCCGCTCCCGGTCGCCCCGTCGCCGAAGTTCCAGGCATAGGAGGCGATCGAGCCGTCAGAGTCCGACGACGACGAACCGTCCACCGACGCGGTGAGGCCGGAGAGGCTGGTCGTGAAGGACGCCTTCGGGGGCACGTTCGGCGCGAGCACGCTGACCGGCTTGGTCACCGAGCCGGTGCCACCGCGGTTGTCGGTCACGGTGAGCGTCACCTGATAGGTGCCCGCTGCCGGGAAGCTGTGCGTGGCATTGACCCCGGTGCCGGTCGCGCCGTCACCGAAGTTCCAGGCGTAGGAGGAGATCGTGCCATCCGAGTCCGTCGAGGACCCAGCGTCATAAGCGACCGAAAGCCCGGTCGCCGTCGAGGTGAACGCCGCGCTCGGCAGCACGTTGGCGGCAAGGACGGTGACCGGCTTGGTGAGCGTGGATACGCCACCACGGTTGTCGGTCACGGTGAGCGTCACCTGGTAGGTACCGGCCGCCGCATAGGTGTGCGAGGACGCCACCCCGCTGCCGGTGGCCGAATCGCCATAGCTCCACGAGTAGGACACCAGCGAGCCGTCCGGGTCCGCCGAGCCCGATGCGTCGAAGGACGCGGCGAGATCCGTTGCGGACGAGCTGAAGCTCGCGGTCGGCAGGACGTTGGCTGCCAGCACGCTGACCTGCTTGGTCACCGTGCCGGTCGCGCCGAGGTTGTCGGTCACGGTCAGCGTGACGTTGTACGTGCCAGTGGCCGGGTAACTGTGCGCCGGAGTCGGTCCGGATCCGGTGGTCGAATCGCCGAAGTCCCAGGCGTAGGAGGCGACGCTGCCGTCGGAATCGGCCGATGCTGACCCGTTGAAGGAAGCGTTCAGATCCGTCGCGGTCGAGGTGAACGCGGCGGTCGGCGGGAAGTTCGGGATCGTGCCGGTGGTTCCCGCGCTGTAATGCGTGCTGACCTGCTGAGCGCTCAACGCGGTCGGGTAGACCGAAACGTCGTCGATCGTGCCGTTGAGGTAGGGGCTCGTCGAACCCCAGGTCGTGTCGCCACCCACCCGCCAGTAACCCGTGTAGGCCTGGCCGGTCGTGGTGGTGTTGGAGCCGAGCAGGTTGCCGTCGACGTAGAGCCGCATCCCGGCTGGCGACATCGTCGCGACGACCTGGTGCCACGCCCCGTCGTTGTAGGAACCAGGAGTGGTCAGGGTGACCCGGCTGCCGGTGTAGACGCCGAATACGAGCTTGCCGTCGTTCTGCATGTAGACGTGGCGGTCATAGGTCGCCGACGTGCCCGAGCGAGAACTGCCGAGCCCGATGATCTTTCCGCCGCGGGTCGTGGTGGTCTTGAACCACGCTTCCTGGGAGAAGACATTGGGGCTGGCGACCGAGCTACGGCTCACCGCGAATCCGTTGGAGCCACCGAAGGAAACGGCGGTGTTGGACGTCCCGGTGATCGCGCCCGGCGCTCCGAGCGACTCGCTGCCGACGTAGTCACCGAGCATGCCGTAACGGCCCGAGTCGGTGACCACCGACTTGCTCGAGTCACCGAGCCGCCAGTACAGATCCGGGTCGTCGTTGTACACCGTCGCGCCGTAGGTGTCCGCGGGCGCGGCCGGAACGTTGAGGGTTCGCCCGCTGGCCTGGTACTCGGCCGCAACCGTCGTGCGCGCCAGTGCGGTCGGGAAGATCGCGACGTCGTCGATGGCACCCTTGAAGTAGGTCGAGGTGGGCTTGTTCAACCAGCCGGTCAACGCGTCACCGCCGACCCGCCAGTAGCCGTAGAAGGCCGACCCGCTGACCACGTCGCCACGGCTGGCAACCCTGACACCGTCGACGTAGAGGACCATTCCGGCGCTGGACAGGCTGGCCACCACCTGGTGCCACTGGCCGTCGTTGTAGGCCGCGGTGGAATTGACGGTCTGGCGCCCGGGATTGGCAACGCCGAAGTAGAGCCGGCCGGAATTGTCCATGTAGACATGGCGGTCGAAGGAACTCGACGCACCGGCCTGCTTGCTGCCGAATCCGATGATCTTGCCGCCGGTGGTCGTGGTGGTCTGGAACCAGGCCGACAGCGTGAAGGTGTCGGGGCCGTCCTGGCCGACGTTGCTGTAGAAGCCACCGCTGGCGCCGTCGAAGGAGGTCGCGGCGTCACCGGCGATGGCACCGCTGGCGCCCCGGGTGACGCCGGTGCTGGTCGTGGTGTCATCGGTGTAGCCGGCATTGTCGAACACCGTGCTGCCCGAGGGCTCGTTCAGCGGGTAGTAGCTGGAGGCCCCGTCCGCGATCACCTTGGCGCCGTAGCCGGTGCCGCTGGCCGAGGCCGGCAGGGTGATCGTCGCGGTGTCTCCGGCAGTCCGGTTACCCGTCGGGTCGTAGGCGAACAACCGATAGGTGTGGGTGCTGCCCGGCGCCAGGCCGGTGTCGGTGAATCCGAGATAGGGCCTGTTCCAGAAGGTCGAATCCGCCGTCACCGAGTAGATCGGCGTGCCGCTCTGGCCGTCCCGGCTGACCTTGTACGTCAGGGTCTTGTCATCACGATCCCAGTTCGCCTGCCACGCGACGTGCACCGAGCCGGTGGACAGCGACGTCAGGGTCGGCATGAACTTCGAGCCGGCAACCTGCGGGGCCTGCTTCTCGGGAGCGATCGGCTTGACCGCGAATCGCACCAGGCCCTGCTGGGCGACACCGTTGATGGTCGGGAACTCGCCACCCATCACCAGGTACTGGCTGTTGCCGCTGACGTTCCAGGCCGCCTGGTCCTGCCCGGTGTAGGTACCGGTCGTCATGTCGGGCCACCAGGTGACCACCGACGGGCTGGGGTTGCCGAACCAGTCGGTGTAGCTGGTGAACGCGTTGTGACCGAGAGTTCCGGTGGGGTACGTGGTGAAGGCATTGCCGTGCCGGCCGGTCCACGGGTCGGTCTGCGGGAAACCGCCCACCGGGCCGCAGTAGTGAGCGTGGCTGACGGTGTACAGGGTCGTCCCGATCGGGAAGGTGCTGTAGGTGTCGCCGTGGCAGTCTTCGATCCAGTTGAGGTTCCCGGTGGACGGATCGGCGCTGAACGCGCCCTCGAGGTTGCCGCCGCCGCCGAAGACGTAGCCGCTGCCGAAGATCGAGGTGCCATCGGTACTCAGCGAGGTGATCGCGGCATTCGCGCCGGCATCGCGGATGCTCGTGCTGGCAGCCCAGGGCAGCAAGGCGCCGGTATTCGCGTCGATCGATGCCATGCCATACGCGGTCTGGCCGCCGACCGTCTTGAACGCGCCACCAGCGATAAGCCTGGTGCCGTCCGGGCTCATGATCAGGGCGTTGACCATGTCATCGGCCTCGGGGTCCCACGCGGTCAGCGCGCCGTCGGAGGCATTGAAGGCAGCCAGCTTGCCGCGCGCCACACCGTTGGCGGTGCTGAGGCCGCCGCCCACGTAGACCGTGCTGTTGGTGGCCACGATCGCCTTGACCCGGTAGTCGATGATCGCGTTAAACGAAGGGATCACCGCGCCGGTGGTCGGGTTCAGGGCTGCGACCCGGTAACGGGCGGCGCCGTCGATCGTCGTGAAGTCACCGCCGACATAGATGCGCGAGCCGTCCGGGGACGCGGTCACGCTAAGCACTTGCTGGTTGAGGACCGGGGCGAACGAGGTGATCAGCGCACCGGTGGTCAGGTTGTAGGCCAGCAGGTTGGCCCGAGGCGTGGTGTTCACGCCAGGCGCGGCACCGGCCGGACGAGCCGTCGTGAAGCTGCCGCCCGCATAGACGGTGTTGCCGACGACCACCTGGGACCACACCACACCGTCGACCTGCACGGTCGGCAGCGCGTCGGCGGTCACCTGACTGGAGTCGCGCTGCATGACCGGCGCAGGCGCCGCTGAGGCCACCGGCGCCGCGATGGCGAGTGTCACCAGCCCGCTGCCGACGAGACCGATCACGGTCGTCAGAGCAGTGACCCGCTTGCGTGGGTCCAAGTTATGCAACATCAGTTCCCCCCGGAAAACTGAACATGAACTGGCGGACGGTAGTCATGCCGAATCGAGCACGATCTCGGCGATTTGTTGTCGGTAGCGCTCTGGCAGGTGGCGGTCATGAGCTAGCAATGCGTCGGCCGCGGCCTGATCACGGAACTCGCTCCACCTGTCCACGACCGTGGCGACGGCGCTGGCCAGCGCCTCGGACTCCCCCGGCGCGACGCTTTGAGCGCAGGCATAGCCCCTAGCTGCCTCGATCAACCCGCTGGTGGCACTGACCACCAGCGGACGCGATGCCAGCACCGCTTCCACGGCGGTATTGCCGAAAGGCTCGTCGACCGTGGAGGGCACCAGGACGATGTCGGCGTTGGCGAAATGCGGCCAGACGTCGGACTGGAAACCATGGAAGGTCACGCGATCGAGAAGATCATCGCGGCGGATGGAATCGCGCAGCTCCTGCTCGAACCATTCGTAGCCTTCGAAGACCGCACCGGTCAGATCCAGGTGGGCATCGACGCCACGGCGGCGCAATCCCTTCAGGGCGGCGACCGCGACCTGTGGTCCCTTGCGGGGCGAGAGCCGGCCGACGAACAGCAGCCGGCACGGTCCGGCGAGCTGGGCTCGCGCGGGCGAACCGAAAGGCGGCCCGGCAACGGCGTTGTAGACGACGCTTGCCTTGCGACCCAGCCGCGGGAACGCACCGGTGAGCACGCCGAGACTGAACTCGCTGTTGGCGACCAGGCGATCGGCCAGCAGCAGCGGTGCTGCCATCGCTCGCCGCACCAGCAGCGGCACCGTGCTTTCGGCCTCGTGCACGTGGCAGACGGTGCGCCGGCGCATGGCCTTGGCCACCACCAGCCACAGCGGGATCGTGATCGTGCTGACGTAGACGACGTCCGGATCGACCCGGCGGATCAACCCGACGCTCCGCGGGATACTGCGCAGTGCCTCGGCGGCCAGCTTGATCAGCCCGACCGGCCGCAGCGCGCTCTTGCGCAGCACCGGGGACGGGCAGAGCTCGATCCGGCCGCCACGCTCGATGATCTCGGCAACCAGCGGCCCGGCGGCCGGCAGGGTGACAACCACCCGCCGTCCCCGGCTCGTCAGCGCTTCGAGGGTCTCCAGCATCACCCGATCCGAGCCGTACAGCTCAGCGCTCGGGTGAGCGATCAGGACGGTTCCTGATCGGGCGGCGACCGTGTCCCTGCTCATGGCGACGGGATGCTCCCCACCGACAGGTTGTCGAAGGATGCGGTCACCGGCACGGTGGTCGAGGTACCGGACAGGTAGGCCCAGATACCGACGCCACCGGCGCTCTGCAGCGCGGGGTCGGCGTCCACCGTGCTCAGCTGCCAGGTGGCGGGCTCGCTGGCTCCGACCTTCCAGACCTTGCCGCTCAGGGTGGTGCTCCCCGATCCGCTTGCCTGGATCCGCAGCCGCAGCACGTCGCCCACGTTGTAGATCAAGCCCGGGACGGTAACAGCCTTGAGCACTGTTTCGGTGCCGTTGACAACCTTCGTCAGCTGCAGCGTCGTCGTGGTCGGCTGGATCCGGACCCTGATGCGGTAGTCCGAACTGCCCGCGTGCCGGACGGCCAGCGCCAGGATGGTCCCGCCGCCGGTGGGAGCCGAATCGGTGGCCACGTCGACCACACCGTTGACATCCCTGGCCGAGACGGCATTGAGGTAGGCGCTGGGCCCCGCGCCGGCCGAGGCCAGCTTGAGATTGCCCGCTGCGCCGTTGGTGGAGAACAGCGCGGGATTACCGACGACCGTCCACGCTCCACCGACTTGGGCGCTGCCCAGTGAGTTGGTGGTCGTCCTGCCGAAGTTGTCCGATGCATACAGCGCGGCGGCGCTGACGGTGACGGGCTTGCTGAGCGTCCCGGTACCACCCTGGTTGTCGGTCACCGTCAAGGTCACCGGGTAGCTGCCCGCAGCCAGATAGCTGTGGCTGGCGTTGACGCCGGTGGCCGTCCCGCCGTCGCCGAAGTCCCAGGCATAGGAGGCGATCGTGCCGTCCGGGTCTGCCGAGGCGGAAGCGTCCACGGTCAGCTTCAGGCCGGTGGCCGAGGTCGTGAACGAAGCCGTCGGCAAAACGTTGGGCGGTGCCGTGACCGTCACGCTACTCGTCACCGAACCGCTGGCACCGCCGTTGTCGGTCACCGTCAAGCTCACCGAGTAGGTACCGGCGGCGGCGTAGGAATGCTGAACGCTCTTGCCCGTCCCGGTGGCACCGTCACCGAAATCCCAGGCATAGGAGGCGATCGTGCCGTCCGGGTCCGATGAGGTCGAGGCATCCAGGCTCGCGGTCAGGTTCGCTTCGGTGTGGGTGAAGGCTGCCGTCGGTGCGATGTTGGCCGCGGACACGGTGATCGGCTTGCTCAGCGTGCCGGTCGCACCACCGTTGTCGGTCACGGTCAACGTGACCGAATAGGTGCCCGCTGCCGCATAGGTGTGCTGCGCGGTCGAGCCAGTCGCCGTGGCACCGTCACCGAAATTCCAGGCGTAGGAGCTGAGGGTTCCATCACTGTCACTGGAGCCGCTGCCGTCGAAGCTGGCGGCCAGATCTGTTGCCGAGGAGGTGAATGCGGCGGTCGGTGCGTGGTTGACCGTCGACGCGGCGTTCCAGTGAGCGGCGATCTGGGCGGGGGTAAGAACCGTGGAGTAGACCGCGGCCTCATCGATCGTCCCCGCGAAGAAGGCGCTGCCGTTCCATGCGGTGTCTCCGCCGATCCGCCAGTAGCCGTCGTAGCCCTGCTGGGTGGTCTGGCCGTTGGTACCGACGAGGGCGTTGTCGACATAGAGCTTCATGCCGTCAGAGCCCTGAGTGGCTACCAGGTAGTGCCAGTTTCCGTCGTTGTAGCTCTGCGCCGAGGTCGTGGTGTTCGTCTGGCCGGTCCAGACGCCGAAGGTGAGCTGCCCCGAGCCCTCCATGTAGACGTGACGGTCATAGCTGCTACTGCGTCCGGTCTGGCTGGAGCCGAAGCCGATCAGCTTGCCGCCGTTGGTCGTCGTGGTCTTGAACCACAGTTCCTCTGAATAGGTGGTCGGGTTGCTGACGGGACCCGAAGCCAGGTCGCTGCCTTCGTTGCCGTCGAAGGTCACGGCCTTGCCAGCGGCACCGGTCACCGGGCTGCTGACGCCGAAGGTTTCGTTGCCGAAGTAGGTCGCATCGTTTCCGTTGCCTGAGAAGTCCGGTGAGCTCGGACCCGCGGCGTCGTCCATGCGGTAGTACACGTCCGGCGAGTCCGCGTAGACCGCCTTGCCGTAGGCATCCGTCGGCGCAGCAGCGCCCGCCGGCAACGACCGGCCGCTGTCGCCGAAGTGCTTCTGAACCTGAGCAAGGGTGAGAGCCGTCGGGTAGATGGCCACATCATCGATCGATCCGGCGAAATCGGCGTTGCCGTTCCAGGGGCTGTCACCGCCGACCCGCCAGTAACCGCTGAACGGCTGGGCTGCCGACGTACCGGTGTTGCGGCCGATCCGCTTGCCGTCGACGTAGAGGGTCAGGCCGGACGAGGGCCCGGACGAGGACATCGTGGCGACAACCTGGTGCCACTGGTTGTCGTTGTAAGAGGCGGTGGTGTTCACCGTGTAGGCACCGTTGTTGTAGACGCCGAACCAGACCTTGCCGTCCGGGCTCATGTAGATGTGCCGGTCGTAGTTGGTGCTGTTGCCGGTGTTCTGGTTGCCGAAGCCGATGATCTTTCCACCGCTCGTGGTGCTGGTCTTGAACCACGCCTCTTCGCTGAACGTGTTAGGCCCGTCCACGGCGGTCGAGGTGGCGCCGAATCCGTTCGAGGATCCGTCGAAGTCCGAGGCCTGGTCGGAGTCACCGTTGATGGCACCGGTGACGCCACGGGTGACCCCGCTGTTCATGCTCAGGTCGGCGTAACCGGCCCAGTCATAGCTTGCGCTACCGGAGGATTCGTCGAGGCGCCAGAAGTGGCTGGCACCGTCGTCGAGGACGTCCTGGGCGTAGCTGCTGATCGTTCCGGTGGCCGACACGGTGACCGAGACGTTGTCGCCGAGCACCGTGTTGCCGGTCGGATCCGTTGCCTGCAAACGGTATTTGTGCGTGGAGCCCGGCACCAGGCCGGTATCTATGAAGCCGATTGTCGGACGGTTCCAGTACGTCGAGTCCACCGTCTTGGTGTAGACCGGCGCAGCGGTGTTGCCGTCCCGGATGATCTTGTACGTCAGGCTCAGATCGTCGCGGTCCCAGTTCGCGGGGAAGGCGATCCGCGCGGTGCCCGAAGACAGCGAGATGACATTGGGTACGAAGGCGGAACCGGATAGCCGTGGGCCCTGCAGGTTGGGCGCCTTCGACGGCACCGCGAAGCGCACCAGGCCCTGCTGGCCGGCGTTGTTCACGCTCGGGAACTCGCCCCCCAGCGCGATGTACTGCGAGTTGCCGACGACGTTCCACGCTGCCTGGGACTGACCGGTGAAGGTACCGGTGACCAGGTCGGGGAACCAGTTCATCAAGGAGGGGCTGGGATTTCCGAAGAAGTCGTAGTAGCCGAGCGGGTCGTGGCCGATGGTGCCGGTCGCGGCCGGGGTGAAGGCCAGCGCGTGGCGGGCATTGGTCGACCACGGATCGCTCTGCGGATAGCCGCCGATGTTGCCGCAGTAATGCGCGTGACTCACGCTGTAGACGGCGCTGCCGGATGAGAAGACCCCGTAGGTGTCGCCGTGGCAGTCCTCGATCCAGTTGAGCGTGCCCGAGTTCGGGTCCGCTGAGAAAGCGCCCTCGAGGTTGCCGCCCGAGCCGAAGACATAGCCGGTTCCATAGATCGCGGTCCCGTCCGTCGACAGGCTGAGGATCGCGGCCTGCGTTCCGGCGTCGCGCACCACGCCGCCGGCCGCCCAGGGCTGCAGCGCCCCGGTGCCGGCATCGATCGCGGCAAGGCCGTAGGCCGGCTGGCCGCCGACATTCTGGAAGGCGCCGCCGGCGATCACCTTGCTGCCGTCCGGCGTGAGGACCAGTGCGTTGACCTGCGCATCGGCGCTGGGGTTCCAGGCGGTGAGGGCACCGTCGGAGGCCCGGAAAGCGGCCAGCTTGCCGCGGCTGACTCCGGATGCGGTGCTGAACCCGCCACCGACATAGACCGTCGAGTTGGTCACCGCAAGCGAGGTGACCTTGAAGTCGAGGCTGGGGGCGAACGTCGTCACGAGCGCGCCGGTTGCCGTGTTGAAGGCCGCTATCCGGAAGCGCGCGACGCCCGCGACGCTGGTGAAGTCACCGCCGATGTAGAGGCGGGTGCCATCTGGCGATACCGCCACGGCCCTCACCTGCTGGTTGATGGCCGGTGCGAAGGCCGTCATCACGCCCGTCGTGATGTCATAGGACATCAGGTTCGTGCGCGGCACCGTGTTGACCCCGGCCGGTGACCCGGCCGGTCGCGCAGTGCTGAAGCTGCCACCGGCGTAGACGGTGTTACCCGACACCGCCTGAGACCACACGACACCGTTGATCTGCGCGGTGGGCAGCGCGTCTGCCGTCACCACGTTGGCCGGCCGCGATGTCACCGGGCTCGTCGCGGCTGAGGCGGCCGACGCCGCCGCCAGCGATGCGACCGCGCCGCCGGCGACCAGCGTGCAGACACCGACGGCTGCGGTCAGCTTCTTGGAAAAGGGTGAAACCAACCGCATTACGTGCCCCCGGCTCACTGTGCTTGTCCGACGAAGAGCACGACCGGTGCTTCCGTGGTGTAACTGAAACTGACGGTTACGGGATTGACATGGTTCTTGGGCAGCGCGAAGACGTACACCGCCGTTGCCTTGGCACCCGCGGCGAGGTTGCCGCTGAACGGCTTGGCCGGACTGGCCGACATCGGTACCGAGGGCGTGCCGGCCTTGTCCTGCAGGTTCATCACGACATTGGTCAGGTTGATCGACTTGGAGGACCCGTTGTCCAGAGTGATGCTGACCGCCACGGCGGGCCCGGCAATTTCGCCGGGTCCTTGGGCGGTCGCATTGATCGGCTTGACCTCGCTGATCTTGGCCGTGACCCTGTTACCGAAATCGGCCGGTGAGCTCAGCGGAACGGCGGCCTTCGTCGCGATGGTGCGCCCCGGAACGGTCTGGGTTATCGATCCCTGTCCGGCTGTTCCGGACCCGCTCGGGGAGGTCGGTGCCGACGCGGCCGGCTTGCCACTTCTGGTCCCCGTGGTCGCAACCGACGGGCTGGCGGCAGAGGACGTCGCCGACGAACTGGATCCACTGGCGGCCGTGCTCTGTGACGCAGCATCGATACCTGCCGGATGTGACACGCAGCCTGCGAGCAGCGCCAGTGCGGCTACTGTCACGGCGAGCAACGCCCCGCCGGCAGCCGTCCGGCTTCGTGCCGTGACGGAGCCAGCCGCTGCGCAACTACGCGCATAGGCAGAAAGAGCCCCCACCATGATTCCCCCGAATCAATCCCCCGATACCCGGCGCGTTCTTCCGCTGCCAGGCTGACACGAAAACTACAGCAGAAAGGACCGTGACGCTAGCCCGCTGTTAAGTTTTTGCCCTGTACTTGAAAGGCGATTACCGTCCGTCACTAGAAGCCGACGGTGTGCAACTGACGACGTCAGTCGAGCGCCGACATGTCCCGGAACCATTTGAAGGCGGCAAGTACCAAGAAACCGGCGCTGGCCAGGAGGAGGAACGTGTAGACCCCGAAGAACAGGTGATGCCATCCGAGCAAGAGGAAGGCCAGGCACAGCACTCCGTAATCGGTGGGGATCACCAGGAGCGAGCGCAGCGTCGAAGGCGCGCCCTGCTCCACGACCCGGCCGTCGGCCATCGCCACCCGGCGGAGTTGATCGTTGAGGATCATCCCGAAGAACGCCACGTTGGCCACCGCCGTGAACGCGAGCGGCACCAGTAGCCAGGCCTGGTGGGCGAAACCGAAGAACCGGAAACAACCGATGAGAACCGCAAGGTGCAGGCTGGAGATCTTGGCCGAGTCGACCATGTGATCGAGCCATTCACCGGATGTGCTGCCGCCACCGCGCAGCCGGGCCAGCTGCCCGTCCGCGGCGTCGAAGGCATAGCCGGCGACCAGTGCCGCGGCCACCAACACACCGACCGGCACCGTCGGGCGGGCAAGGGCGATCACTGCGATCGCGGTGAACGAGAACGCGGCACTGATCCCGGTGACGATGTTGGGTGTCAGGCCTAGCCGGTAGGCCGCCGCGGCCAGGTAGCGCCCGAGCCTGCGGTTGACGAAGCGGGAGTAGGCCGGCGCGCCCTTAGCCGGTTTCTGGGCGCCGGCCAGGGCAGCGACGACCTCGCCATAGCTTCGTGAGCGTCCAGAGGTAGCCGCCACGGTATCTGCCGGCTGTTCTGTGAGGTCGTCGATAGTCATGATTCGCCTTCCCGTACAGCGCCGATCTTATTCGAGGGCTGCCTGCGCCCACTCGGTCGACCAGCTCGCCGCGGGCCCTCGGCCAGCCGCTGGCACAGCACCTCATAACGTTGCGCGACTTCATCCCAGTCGTAGCGAGCGGCTCGTTCCCGTGCTGCCGCACCACGGGCCGCCGTCTGCTCCAGATCCTGCTCAGCGGCTTCGACCGCGCACGCCACGGACGCCGGGTCGGTAAAGAATTCACCGCTCTCGCCGAGTACTTCCCGATTGAACGAGACGTCGAAGGCGATGGTCGCGGCACCGGCTCCGATCGCCCGCAGCAGCGACGGGTTGGTGCCACCGACCGAATGTCCATGCAGGTAGGTCAGGCAGTTGGCATACAGCTCGTCGAGCAGCCCCTGGTCCCAGACACCGCCCAGCAATCGCACCCGATCATCGGCGGCCGCCTTGATCCGGGCCGTGTAGTCACCGGCGTACGGAGCGGAACCGACCACCACCAGCGGGGCTTTGGCCTTGCTGGCGGTGTAACCCTCGACGATCTCGGCAACGTGGTTCTCGGGCTCGAAGCGGGCGACGAGCAGGTGGTAGCCACGGGCCGGCAAGTCGAGCTGCGCCAGCCGCTGGTCGGATACCTCGCTCAGCAGCGGCGCACCGTAGGCGATCAACTCCGAGCCCGCGCTGAATTCCTCGGCGTAGTAATCGGCGATCCCTCGGGCATCGGCGATCAGCGCGTCGGACCAGCGCACCGCGAGGGCCTCGGCCGCACGGTAGTACCGCCTGCCGTTTCCGCCCCACTTGGCTCGCTTCCATTCCAACCCGTCGACGTGAGTGGCGAACGGAATCCGGCGGGCCCGCAGCAGCGGCAGGAAGGGCGCGTTGGCGGCGTTGAAAACCAGGGCGACATCCGTTGGACGGCCGCACAGGTGGCCCACCGACAGGCCGGTGTGGCTCAGCGTCTCCAGCGACTTCTTCTTCATCGCGGGAAGGTGCACCAGCTCCATACCGAGGTAGCTCTCACCCGCGGATTCGGCGCCGCGACAGTAGACCCGTACCCGGTGGCCGCGCTCGACGAGCCGCCGTCCCACCTCTTCGACGCAGGTCTCGAATCCACCGTAGCGAGCCGGCACGCCGCGGGTACCGACCATTGCGATGTGCATGCTGCCCGCTTTCCTACTGAGCGACGGTGTACCCACAGACTGTAAAGAGTCTGTATAACGGCCACCGATACATGCTCAGTACGCGCCCGAGCCCAGGGTGACCGCGCGAGCGGTCTTCCACAGGATCAACAAGTCCTCGCTCAGCGACCAGTTCTCCACGTAGCGCAGGTCCAGGCGTACCGATTCCTCCCAGCTGAGGTCGCTGCGACCGCTGACCTGCCAGAGGCCGGTGACGCCGGGTTTCACCAGCAACCGGCGGTGGACGTGGTCCTCGTACTGGGCGACCTCTACCGGCAGGGGAGGCCGCGGTCCGACCAGCGACATCGACCCGTTGAGCACGTTGATCAGCTGGGGAAGCTCGTCCAGGGAGTACCTGCGCAGCAGCCGCCCGATCCGGGTGATCCGCGGATCGTTGCGCATCTTGAACAGAACGCCGTCCCGGACGTCGCTCTGGTCGACCAGCTCGGCCAGCCGCTCCTCGGCATCGCAGTACATCGAGCGGAACTTCAGCATCATGAACGTGCCACCGTCGCGCCCCACCCGGACCTGCCGGAAGAGTGCCGGTCCGGCGCTGGACCACCGAACCGCGAGTGTCAGCACGATGAAGAGCGGAGACAGCAGCAACAGCGCGATGGCCGCCACGCTTCGATCGAACGCCGACTTGAGCACTCGACGGAACCCGGTGAACTCGGGCTCCTCGACGTGCAACAGCGGAAGCCCCGCAACCGGGCGGATATGCAGCCGTGGACCGGCGACCTCGATCAGGCCGGGCGACACCACGAGTTCGGTGTCGGTGCCCTCGAGCTGCCAGGAGATCCAGCGCAGCTTCTCAGCACCCACCGCGGCCGAGGACATCACCGCGACCGTATCGGCCTGGCTGCGTGCGACCGCGGCCCGGACGGAGTCCACATCGCCGAGCAGCGGGACGTCGAGGGCCAGCAGCGTCTCGACGGTCTCGGGATCGACGGCCAGCTCGCTCGGGACGCAGGCACCGACTACCCGCAGCCCGGCGTATTGATCGCGGCGGACCATGCTGGTGAACGATTCGATGGCCTGGGCATCACCCACCACGACAACAGCGGAAAGCGCCCGGCCGAGCCGCCGCTGCCGGTGCAGCCATTTGCGGGCTCCGTACCGCGCGAAGCAGTCGAAGAGCAGCGAGAGGGGGACGGCGACCAGCACGAACCCGCGCGCGAGGTCGGCCTTGGTCACGAAGGACGTGAAGGCAACCAGGGCAGTGAGGTGCAGGAACGCGTGGAAGAGCTTCTGGAATTCGGCCGAGCCGACGCCGACGAAGCGCGACTCGTAGGCCCGGTTCACCGCGACCAGCGCGACCCAGGCCAGCGGAATGCTGATCATGAGAGCGGCATACGCCCGGCCGCTCACGGTGTCCAGCCCGGAGCCGAAGCGGAACGCGAAGGAGATCCAGACGGCGACGCTCGCCGCCAGCAGGTCCGCGACAACGAGGGCTACCTGGTAGCGCCGGGTCCAGTTGCGCTGCTGTGGTTCGGCGCTGGCCTCACCTTGATCAACGCGCGGCTCTACCTCGGCGGCGAACTCATCGACCCCGGTCCCTGACTGGTGGCGGTGCCAAACCCGAGCTCCCGCCGGCACTCGCTGTCTTACCGGATGTGAATAGGTAGGCGTCGGCAAGGCGGCGGCGACACCCAGTGTCTGGACACCAGGCCTGTCGCCGTCCGCCCCACCGGCAGCCTGTTGGCCACCCGTGGACATCATTCCCCCGTTTTCGCCACTCAGGCCTAGCGGCCTCAGCGGCAGATCCCCCGTTGCGTCGTCGCGCGAGCTTTCGCCCGTACGCGCCCCCGTTAAACGCACAATGGGGAATCTGTCGGCATCCCGTGATCCCCCGTTCACGTTCTGACCTCACGTTTATAGCCGGTGAGGTGGTTGTTTGGGAAGCGCTAAATCCCCTTACCCGCAAAGTTAAATCGGCGCCCGTGAGAAGTGGCTGCGGACCGTGATCGATCGCGTTCAGACGGTCACGAAAAGGGCCTTAACCGAGCAGTAATGACGGTGGCGATCCCACACAGTGAACATGCGGGAGAATTGATACGTGACAGACCACACAACGCACGACGCGCCGGACGACGACCTCATCCTCGGCCCCCAGGACACCACCGACGACACCCAGGTCCGCCGCGACGTGCGCCGGGTCGGCGAGCTGCTCGGCGACAGTCTGGTCCGCCAGCATGGCCGCGAGTTGCTCGAGCTGGTCGAGGAGGTCCGCGCTCTGACCAAGCAGAGCAAGGACGCGGCGAGCGCAGCCGAGCGCGATGCGGCCCGCGACACCGTCCGCGCGCTGCTTGCCGGGCTGCCGGCGGAGACCGCAGCCGCGCTCGTCCGGGCCTTCTCGGCCTACTTTCACCTGGCCAATGTCGCCGAACAGGTTCACCGCGTGCGCACCATGCAGGACCGGCCTGCTGACCACGGCTGGTTGGCTCGATCGGTGGCCGAGGTCGCGGCCACCCACGGACCTCAGGGATTGACCGACGCGGTGCGCTCGCTGGCGGTGCGTCCGGTCTTCACCGCGCACCCGACGGAGGCCAGCCGCCGCTCGGTGCTGACCAAGCTGCGCCGGCTCGCCGACGTCCTACAGGACCAGACCGAGCCGGGTAGCAGCGCACGGGCCCGGCAGGATCGCACCCTGGCAGAGATCATCGACCTGATCTGGCAGACCGACGAACTCCGCCAGCACCGGCCGACACCGATCGACGAGGCTCGCAACGCGATCTACTACCTGCAGGAACTCATCGACGAGACCCTGCCGGACCTAATGGTCGATCTCGGGGCAGAGCTTCGGAAACACGGCGCGGTCCTCGACGTCGACGCCAAGCCGCTCACGCTCGGCAGCTGGATCGGCGGTGACCGCGACGGCAACCCGAACGTGACGTCCCAGGTCACGGCCGAGGTGCTGCGCTTGCAGCACCATGTCGCCATCCGCTCGGCACTGGCCGCGGTCGACGGTCTGATCGCCGAGCTCTCATCATCGAGCTCGGTGGTCGGAGTGTCAGCAGAGTTGCTGGCCTCCATCGAGGCCGACCTGGCCGCGCTGCCCGAGCTCGATCGGCGGGTGCTGACTGTCAACGCGACCGAGCCGTACCGGCTCAAGCTCTCGTGCATCCGGCAGAAGCTGGCCAATACCCAGGCCCGAGTGGATGCCGGCAGCGCGCACCTGCCGGGGCATGACTACCTCGGCCGGGGCGAACTGCTGGCCGAACTCGATCTGCTGAGCTCGTCCCTGCGCGAGAACGCCGGCAGCCTGATCGCCGATGGCCTGCTCGCCCGCGTGCAGCGAGCCATCTCGGTGTACGGCCTGCACCTGGCAACCCTGGATGTGCGCGAGCACGCCGAGGCGCACCACCACGCGGTCGGTCAACTCATCGACCGGCTGGTCGAGGAAACCTGGCTCTACGCCGATCTGCCGCGTGACTATCGCTACCGGCTGCTGTCCAAAGAGATCGCCTCACGTCGCCCGCTCGCACCGACGCCACCGCCGCTGGATGCCGAAGGCGCCAAGACCTTCAGCGTCTTCCGCGAGATCCGGGCCGCGATCGACACCTATGGCTCGGAGGTCATCGAAAGCTACATCGTCTCGATGACGATGGGAGCCGACGACGTCCTGGCCGCGGTGGTGCTCGCCAGAGAGGCTGGTCTGGTCGATGTGCACGGCAACTCCCCGATCGGACAGGCCACCGCCGGAAGCACACCGGTTCCGTTCGCGCACATCGGCTTCGTCCCGCTGCTGGAGACGGTCGCCGAACTGCGCAAGAGCGGCGAGGTGCTCGACGACCTGCTCTCGGACCCGACCTACCGGCTCATCGTGCGGCTCCGCGGGGATGTGCAGGAGGTGATGCTCGGCTACTCGGACTCGAACAAGGACGCCGGGATCACGACCTCGCAGTGGGAGATTCACAAGACCCAGCGGGTGCTGCGCGACGTCGCGGCCCGGCACGGCGTCCGGCTGCGGCTCTTTCACGGGCGGGGCGGCACGGTCGGGCGAGGCGGCGGCCCGACCTATGACTCGATCCTCGCGCAGCCCTGGGGTGTGCTGGCCGGTGAGATCAAGTTCACCGAACAGGGTGAGGTCATCAGCGACAAGTATTCGCTGCCCGCTCTTGCCAGGGAGAACCTCGAGCTGACGGTTGCGGCCGTGCTGCAGGCAACGACGCTGCACGTATCGCCGCGGCAGGGTGCGGAGCAGCTGAGCGGCTGGGACCAGGCGATGGACGTGGTCAGCGATGCTGCCTTCGCGGCCTACCGGCGCTTCGTCGACGATCCGGGACTTGCCGAATACTTCCTCACCTCGACCCCGGTCGAGCAGTTGGGATCGCTCAATATCGGCTCGCGCCCGTCCCGGCGACCTGATTCCGGCGGTGGCATCTCGGGATTGCGCGCGATCCCCTGGGTATTCGGCTGGACCCAGTCACGCCAGATCGTGCCCGGCTGGTTCGGTGTCGGCTCGGGCCTGAAGGCCGCCCGGGACGCGGGCTTGTCCGAGGTGCTTGCTGAGATGCAGTCCGACTGGCACTTCTTCAGAACGTTCATCTCCAACGTCGAGATGACGCTGGCCAAGACCGATCTGGACATCGCCGCGCACTACGTGTCGAGCCTGGTTCCGCCTGAGCTGCAAAGGCTGTTCGAGGACGTTCGCACCGAGCACGAACTGACCGTGGCCGAAATCCTGAAGATCACGAAGGAATCGGAGCTGCTGGACAACCAGCCATCGTTGCAACGGACGCTGAGCGTTCGCGACGCCTATCTCGATCCGATTTCATACGCCCAGGTCGACCTGCTGTCGCGGATGCGGTCCTCCGGTAAGGCCGACGACGAGTCACTTGTCGCGGTACGCAGGGCGCTGTTGCTCACCATCAACGGTGTCGCGGCCGGATTGCGCAACACCGGCTGATGGCTCGAGTTCTGGTGATCAACTCGCGTTTGGTGTTGCTATAACAGCTATAACAGCACGAGACGTGAGTTGATCTCGGGGTGGTAAGGCTGGGTGGTAAGGCTGGGTGGTGAGGCTCCGTAGCGCCATGTCTGAAAACCGCCAGCGGTGCCTCCTCGCGCAGGGCACACTGGTTGCATGGTGATCGACGGCAACGCGGCCTACCGCGCCCTGCAGAGCAGAGACCCCCGTTTCGACGGGGTTTTCTTCGTCGGCGTGCACACCACTGGTATCTACTGCCGTCCCTCGTGCTCGGCACGCACGCCGCATCGCAAGAACATCGATTTCTATCCCAGCGCAGCAGCAGCGCAGCGGGCCGGCTTTCGCGCGTGCAAGCGATGCCGGCCGGACGCCACGCCGGGCTCCGCTGATTGGAATGCCCGCGCCGATCTAGCCGGACGCGCCGTCCGGCTCATCGCCGACGGTGTGGTGGACCGGGCCGGCGTACCGGGCCTGGCCAGCAGCCTCGGTTACTCCGAGCGCCAGATCACCCGCGCGCTGGTGAGCGAGATGGGTGCCCCGCCACTGGCGCTGGCCCGCGCCCAGCGCGCCCAGACCGCGCGGATCCTGCTCGAACGCACCAGCATGACAGCGGCGGATATCGCCTTCGCTGCTGGGTTTTCCAGCATCCGGCAGTTCAACGACACCGTCCGCGAGGTGTTCGCGACCACGCCGAGTGCACTGCGGGCGGCCCACCGCAACGGCCGCGCCGAACCCGGCGTACTGGAGCTTCGCCTGCCATTCCGAGCACCCATGGACCTGAACACGACGCTGGGGTTTCTCGCCGCTCGAGCCATCCCGGGTGTAGAAGTCATCAGCGAAGAGGGCTACGGCCGGACGCTGCCCTTACCGCACGGTCCCGCACTCGTCTGGCTGAGGGATGGCGGGGACCACGTCCGGGCGACCCTGAAAATGACCGATCATCGCGACCTCGCAGCGGCCGTGGCCCGAATCCGCCGGCTGCTCGACCTGGATGCCGACCCTGTCGCGGTGGATCAAACGCTCTCCTGCCAGGCGGCTCTGGCCCCATTGGTCAGGCAGCGAGCCGGGTTGCGCTCGCCGGGCGCGGTAGATCCGTTCGAAATGGTCGTCCGCGCCATCGTCGGCCAGCAGGTCTCGGTCGCCGGTGCGCGGACCATCCTCGGCAGGCTCGCTGCCGCCCACGGCACGGAGGTTTTCGCCGATCAGGCCGGCACGCAAGGTGCGGCGGTGTGCTGGCGAATGTTCCCGACACCGCAGGCGCTGAGCGAGATCGCGGCAGAGGACTTGCCGATGCCCCGCGCCAGAGGGCGCTCGATCATCAGCATTGCCAGGGCAATCGCCACCGGCGAGCTGGTATTGGACGCCGGCTCCGACCGCGCGACGGCACGCGAGCAACTGCTGGCCCAGCCAGGGATCGGTACCTGGACCGCCGATTACCTGTTGATGCGGGTACTGGGCCATCCCGACGTCTACTTGAGCTCAGATCTCGGCATCAAGCATGCGCTGGATGGATTGGGGCTGCGGGGCCTGCTCGACGAAGCCGCCGCGGCACCGTGGCGAAGTTATCTCACTCACCACCTCTGGGCGAGCCTCTCGTCGCAGAAAACGACTGTTGCAAAGGACATCGCATGATCTACAGCCTTCTTGACTCGCCGATCGGCCAGCTGCTGCTGGTCGGTGACGGGGTTGCACTCAGCGCGCTCTACACCGCCGAGCACGTTCGCCGTCCACTCCCGTCCGGCGACCGTGACGACGAGGCGTTCGGATCGGTACGCAGCCAGCTCGATCAATACTTCGGCGGCGAACGCACGGATTTCGACGTGCCGCTGGCACCGGTCGGTACCGAGTTTCAACGAGCGGTGTGGGACGAGCTGCGCCGGATCGACTACGGAACGACCAGCAGCTACCGCGACATCGCGAGCAGTATCGGCCGTCCGCAAGCAGTCCGCGCGGTCGGTGCGGCCAATGGACGCAACCCGATCTCGATCATCGTGCCGTGCCACCGGGTCATCGGCAGCAACGGTTCGCTGACCGGCTATGCCGGAGGCCTGGCCGCCAAGCAGTGGCTGCTGGCGCATGAGCAATCCAGGCTGGCGTCCCGCGCAGCGTCGAGCCCCGACCGGCTACTGGCCCCTAGCTGACCACCAGCGTCTTGCAGCCGATGTTCGGGTTTGCCCGCCCGGCCCCGACGTTATGGGCCACGGCACAGATCGTGTGCTTGCCCGTGCCGACCCGAACGACCTTGTCGAACCCCTGATTGGGCCCCGCACCGAGCGCTCGGGCGACGTCCGGGCGCGGGCTGCCGACGCTGAAATGGGTCGCCTGCCGGCCGTCGACCTTGACGTCCACCACGAGTGGGTAGCGCAGATTGTCAGGGTCGGCCGCCCAGCCGGTCATGCGAACCCAACCGGAGAGGGGATATTGCGTGACCGAGTCGAGGTGACCCTTTGGGTTGTGCAGGTTCGCGACCGCATTGGCCGTGGTGATCGGAGCGACCGCGGCCATGCCGACGCCGATGCTCATCACCGGATGCTGGGCGGGATCCAGCCACCGCATCACAGTGTCCAGAGCACCGGAGGCCATCGCCACGCAGCCGGCGGTCGGCTGGCCGTTGGTGACGTGCAGGAAGAAAGCCGATCCCATCCCGGGCACCGCGGGGAACCGGTTGTAATTGATCACCACAGCGTGCGCGTAGACCGGGCCTGCGTAGTAGAGGTTCTCGCTGCCAGGGCCTGGCGAACTAGCCTGGTGCTGATGATTGTTGTAGTTGGGCGAGTTGGCCTCGCCATTCCACCAGTCAGCGGGGCCTGCCTGGAAGTACGGCAACCGGGTGCCGTTGTTGGGCTGGTTGCCGAACGCCTCGGTCAGCGAGAAGACGCCGGCCGGGGTTCGAGCGATATTGTCGCGGGTGGCTCCGACTCCGAGTTCGCCGACGAAGACGGGGTACGGGCCGCCGGCGTGCACGAATCCGCCACCGGCCTCGCGTCGCCACAGGTCCAGGTGCCCGGTCGTGGAGGTCGGCGTCCGGACGTAGACGGATACGACCTGGCCTGGCGCGGTCGAGGCGGCCTCGGCGGGCGCTGCTGACAGGCTCACGAAGAGTGCGGCCAGCAGCAGCGATGGCAGGAACAGTGCTAGTAAACGGCGCATTCGTACTCCTCGGGGCGACCCTCGTGCCTCTGCACTAGCCCCCGCGATCTGAGACACCTTCGCAAAGCAGAAATCGTGACCACAAAGGTATACCCCAGCATCACGCGTCACAGCCAGGTGAAACGCGGGGTCTGATCCCGGAGCTGGCAGGCGACCGCAGCGGCCCGCTTTGGAGAGGTGATCACGTGTTGTAGGCGTTCTGGGCAGCTTCCAGGCCGCCCGCGATCAGAGCCTCGGTCGCGTCCGCAGCCCGATCCAGCAAGAACGGCAACTCCTTGCGTTCGGGTGCAGCGAACTCGCGGAGCACGTAATCCGCCGGATCCTGGCGTCCGGGCGGTCTGCCGATACCGAACCGGACTCGCGCGTACTCCTTCGTGCCGAGCGCGGAGGTCGTCGACTTCAGGCCGTTGTGGCCGCCCTCGCCGCCGCCTCGCTTGAGCCGCAGCGCGCCGTACGGAAGGTCCAACTCGTCGTGCACGACCACGATGCGCTCGGCAGGGACCTTGTAGAAGAGGCTGATGGCCTTGACCGGTCCGCCGGATTCGTTCATAAACGACTTCGGCTTGACCAGCACGACAGGGAACCCCGCGAGCCTTCCCTCGACGACGTCGGCGTGGCCCTTGTGAGCCTTGAACCGGCCGGCGATCCGGCCAGCCAGCTCGTCGACTACCAGGAACCCAGCGTTGTGGCGGGTGGCTGCGTAGCGCGGGCCCGGATTGCCGAGTCCGACGATCAGAAATCGGTCGTCAACCATCGGTGCCTCGCGCTTGCTCGTGGGAACGGGACGAAGGGTGGGAAAAGAAAACCGCCACCGCGGCAACGGTGGCGGCATCTCGCGTGCTTTCTGATGCGATCGGTCGGCTGTTGGCCGTCCGGTTCAGCGCTACTCGGCAGCTTCCGAACCCGACGGAGCCGCGGCGGATTGCGGCTGGTCCGCCACGATGCCGAGCGCGTCGGCCGCCTCGGCAACCTCACCCTCGAGATCCTCAGCGGTCGGGGACGCGCCGACGTGCAGCACCAGAGCCTCGGGGTCAGTCACCAATGTGGTGCCCTCGGGCAGTACCAGGTCGCCCGCGGTGATCTGGCTGCCGATCTCGAGGCCTTCGACGGACACCTCGAGCTCGGTCGGCAGGTGGGTCGCCTCGGCCTCGACCGAGACGCTGCTGTGCTCCTGCGCCAGCAGGCCGCCGGGTGCGACATCGCCCACGACAACGAGGGGAAGTTCGACGGTGATCTTCTCACCGCTACGGACGGCGAGCAGGTCGATGTGCTCGTAGACGCCCTTGATCGGATCCCGCTGAATCGCCTTGGCGATGGTCAGCTCGTCCTTGCCTTCGAGGCTGAGCGTCAACAGGACGTTCGTGCCTTGCCGGATCGCGTGACTGAATTCGCGGGCCGGGATCGAGACGTGACGGGGTTCGGCGCCGTGGCCGTAGATGACAGCGGGGATCTTGCCGGCGCGGCGGGTGCGGCGGGCACCGCCCTTGCCGAATTCGGTGCGGACCTCGGCGGCGAGACGGATTTCGGACACGGCGGCACTCCTGTTACACATCGAAACGAATGGCGGTTGCTCATATGCGGTTGTCTGGGCGGTGTCGCCTTGAGGGCAGCCAGATCGGGCACAATGTCCCGCTCGCCGACTCAGACCAGCAGACACCGCGTCGATCACGAAACCTGCTGGTCAGCTGATCTTCCAGCGACCTGAAGGCTCCCTCGCCGAGGCAACCCTGCAAGCTTACAAGCCCGCCCAGGATCGGGGAAATCGGGTCGACAGGTGAGCCGATACCGGCTGACCGGACCGCGGCCGGCGACGCACTAACATCGATCCGGTGTCAGCAGCTGCCCGGTCGGTGTCGGTGCAGGTGCCTGCCAAGATCAACCTCTGCTTGTCGGTTGGGCCGCTGCGCCCCGACGGTTTCCACGAACTGGTGACGGTTTTTCACGCCGTTGACCTGGTTGATCGGCTGACGGCCACGCGGGTTGATCGCACGACGCGGGTTGATCCCGCGACGCAGGTTGATCCGGCGACGCAAGGTGACCGGGTGACCGCGACGCAGGTTGGCACGCTGTCGCTCAGCATTTCGGGCAATGAGGCCGGCGGCCTGCTCGCCGGCTCGGACAACTTGGCCTGGAAAGCGGCGACCCTGCTCGCCCAGACGTCCGGGCGCTCGCCCGAGGTGGCGCTCACGCTGGAGAAGTCGATCCCGGTGGCAGCGGGGCTGGCGGGTGGTTCGGCAGACGCGGCGGCGACGCTGGTGGCCTGCGACAGGCTCTGGGGCCTGAACACGTCCCCCGCCGTGCTGAACGAGCTGGCCGCGACGCTCGGTAGCGATGTCGCCTTCGCCTTGCGGGGCGGCACGGCGATCGGCACCGGCCGAGGCGAGCAACTAGAGGCCGTCCCGCACGTGCTCGAACTTCATTTCGTGCTCGCCGCCGCGGCCGGTGGGCTCAGCACTCCCGAGGTCTACGCAAGGCTCGATCAACTACGGGCCGCGGGCCTGACCCAGCCCCATCCGCAGGCGCCCACCGGCCTGGTCGCCGCATTGCAGGCGGGTGACCTCACGGCGCTCGCGGCCGCGATGCACAACGACCTGCAAGCGGCGGCGCTGGACCTCGCGCCGCAGTTGGGAGACACGCTCGCCGCCGGATCGGAGCTCGGAGCGCTGGGCGGGATC
>JAVEES010000388.1 GCA_030840285.1 Pseudonocardiales bacterium | reverse complement strand
CGCTCGACGTAGCCGGGATCGGCGCGCAGGGCGCGCACTCCGGGCCCCGCGGTGCCCACGCCGGTCGGCAGCGAGCCATCGCGCCGGATGGGGGAGGAGCGGTCCATCAACAGCACCAGCGGGACGCTCGGCGCCAGCAGCCGCACCCGGCGCAGCGCTACCGTCGCGAAACTCATCACGCTGACGGTCGTCCCGGTCTGGGCGCTGGACCGGTTGTCCAACCCGAACCTGCGGAGTGCTCGGACAAGTTCCTTCTCGACCAGGCCGCCGTAACGGGTGGGATGCTTGGTTTCCACCAGCAGCTGCAGGGGCCGGCCCACCTCGCGAACGATGGCGAGCAGCGTCTCGAGGGTCAGCACTTGTGAGGAGTTCGGATCGAGCCGGTCTGGCTCGACGCCAGCCAGGTAGGGCGAGTAGGGCGAGTCACCGAGGAGTTCGTCCGCCGATTCGGGCAGTTCGGCGACATCGCTGGGACGACCGTGCTTCCACGAGCGAAAGTCGAGCTCCTGCAGTCTCGACAGATCCCACTCGCTGACCACGCCCGAGCCGTTGGACGTCCGGTTCAGCGTCCGATCATGCACGCAGACGAGATGCCCGTCCCGGGTCAGCCGGACATCGCATTCGAGGCCGTCCGCGCCGTTCTCGATCGCCTCCAGGTAGGCGGGCAGCGTGTGCTCGGCAACATCGGAGGATGCACCCCGGTGCGCTATGACCAGCGGATCGTGGTTGCTGGGCAGCGCCGGCCGGCGCCGGTTGCGGGTGGCCTTGCGGGCCAGCGAGGGCATGGCTACAGACAGCCTTCTGGATCGGGGATCACTTGACGAGTCGGGACAGCCTGCGGTCGGCGAGGTTCTTTCCCTGGGTTTGACAGGTTGGACAGTACTGAAGTGACTTGTCCGCGAAGGACACCTCACGCACGGTGTCCCCGCAGACGGGGCAGGGCAGGCCGGTACGTGCGTGAACCGCCAAGCCGCTGCGCTTCTCAGACTTCAGGGTCGCCGCCTTCTGCCCGACGGATCGCTGCACCGCGTCCGCGAGCACGGTCTGCATCGCCGCGTGCAGGGTGCTGACCTGAGCCTCGGTGAGCCGGGCCGCGATCGCGAATGGCGAGAGCCTTGCCGCGTGCAGGATCTCATCGGAATAGGCGTTGCCGATTCCGGCAATGACGGACTGGCTGGTCAGCACGCCCTTGATCTGCGCCCGCTCGCCGGCCAGGATCTGCGCGAATTCAGCGAGCCCGATCGACATCGCATCCGGACCGAGCCGTGCGATTCCGGGTACGTCGAGCGGATCGCGGACCAGGTACACCGCGAGCCGTTTCTGGGTACCGGCCTCGGTGAGGTCGAATCCCGAGTTCGGGCCGTCCGCGTCGTCCTGCGGCGTCAGGTGCAGCCGGAACGCGATCGGCCCGCGTCCGGGTTTGGGCGGCGCGGCGGGCAGGGTCTCGCGCCACTGCAGCCAACCGGCCCTCGACAGGTGCGTGACGAGGTGCAGGCCGTCCACCTCGAGGTCGAGGAACTTGCCGTACCGCCCGGCGCCTGTCACAGCCAGACCGTTCAGGGCCGTAAGGGGCGGGTCGAACGTCTTGACCGCACTGAAGGCGGCAATGTCGGACCGAACCACAACCCGGCCCACGGCGTGTTCACGGAGAAACGCAGCCAGCGCCTCGATCTCCGGCAGTTCGGGCATGTGGCCAGCCTACGACGCAACGGCGCGGGATCGGTGCGGGACGCGATCAAGAGATCCGTGGATAGGGTATGACGGTGTCACGGAGGGACGGCTCAGCGCAGCCCGCGGGGCAGAGCCTCGCTGATCGCACGCCCGTTAGTCGGCTGTCCGCTCGCGGCCGCAGGTTGCTGCTCTGGGTGGTGGCGGCTGGTGTGGTGGTGCTGCTGGCCTGGCTGTCGGTGTGCTACGTCGTGATCGTCAAGCCGGCCACGGATGCGCCGGTGAAGGTTGACGCCGTCGTGGTGCTCGGACCGCCGGATGCCAACGACCGTTATGACGAGGCGCTGTCGCTGGTTCGCGCCGGTTACACGAACACTCTCGTCCTGTCGGCGGTGACCACCGAGCAGCCCGCGTTGTACGACATCTGCCTGCACGGGCTGAGCGGTGTCCACATCCATTGTTTCTATCCGCAGCCGACGACCACCCAGGGCGAGGCACGGCGAATCACCTCGCTGGCAGCCCAGTACGGCTGGAAGAAGATCATCGTTGTGACGTCGGCTTTTCATGTCTCCCGGGCGCGGATGATCATTCAACGGTGCTTTCCCGGGCAGCTGCTGATGGTTGGGGTCCGCAAGGGCATCGGCCTGACGCAGTGGGCCTACCAATTCCTCTACCAGACCGGCGCCTACGCGAAGGCCTTCCTGCACCCCGAATGCTGAGGCCGTCAGCTTCGGGTGGAGACCGCGACGCTGAATCGGCTGCCTCGCTCGACGAGCCTGGTCTCGCCCACCAGCCGTTGCAGGTTCGCGCGATAACCGAGATGTGAGTTGAAGACCGTCCACAGCTCGCCAGCCGGACGGAGCACCCGTCCCGCCGCCTCGAAGAGCTTCAGCGCGGCCCCGGCGTGTACCGAGGTGTCCAGATGAAAGGGCGGGTTGCACAGGATCAGGTCGGCCGAGGCGTCGGCAAGCTGCGACATCGCGTCATCGCGCTGAACCACGATGCGGTCCGCCAGGCCGTTCGCGGTGACCGTCGCCTGGGCGGATGCGACCGCCGCAGCGGATCGATCGGTGGCGATCACCGCGACACCGGGTCTGGTTTTCGCCAGTGCTGAGGCGAGAATCCCGGTGCCACAACCGAGGTCGATCGCCAGGCCGGCACCAGGCCGCATCCGGTCCAGGTGGCTCAGCAGCCGAGCCGTCCCGGCGTCCAGGGCGGTTCCACCGAAGGCACCGCCGTAGGCACAGACCGTCAGCCCCAGGCCTTCATCGCGGCGTTCCACCGGAAAGGGCGGCTTGCCGGTCGGCCGCTGCGGCTCGGTCGCCACCAGCAACCTGGACTTCTGCCTCGCCAAGCTTGCTCTTACCGACCCGAAGTACTCCCCGAGCACGTCGTTCATTCCGACCGTCATGTGCTTGACCCGGCCGCCGAGAAACACCGTGACGGCGGGATCGGCATATCGCGCGATGAGGTCGGCCAGCTCCCGCAATTCCGCGAGGCTCTTGGGCAGCTGCACCAAGACCAGCTTCGCGTTGTCGAGAAGGGATCTATCCAAGGAGTGGCTGCGGTAGTTGCTGGCCGTGCCGGCCCGCTCGGCGTTGGCAGCCAGCGCGCGCTCGCCGGTGACCGGATCCTGGAACACCCGGATGCCGGTCAGGTGATGGCGACCAGCCGCGGCAACCGTCAGGGCACCGAAGTGATCGCCGATGATCACGACGTCACCGGGCGCCGATCGCGCCAGTTCGAGGTCGGCCTCATCCAGTAACAGCCGATCGGTGGCGTCAACCGCATAGAGGTTGTCAGCTTCTAGGTCGGGAAAGCGACGCAGCTGTTCGAACGAGAATCCGGTCACCGGCCGGACGCTAACAGGCGGTTGGGATGCTCCTGGCGCGACGGTGCTATCCCAACCCGGGGACGTCCGTGGCGAACAGGCCCACCGGGCAGGAGACTCCCGTTGCGTGCACGGGGCAGTAGCCGTTCGGGTTCTTGGCCAGGTACTGCTGGTGGTAACCCTCGGCGTAGTAGAAGGTGCCCGCGG
>JAVEES010000007.1 GCA_030840285.1 Pseudonocardiales bacterium | reverse complement strand
GTGCTGGCGCTACACCCCGACATTGCGGAAGCGGCCGTCGTAGGAGCCCCGGATGAGCTGCGCGGCGAAGTCATAGAGGCGTACGTGGTCGCCCGCCAGGGCGTAACACCGTCGGACGAACTGACCGCTGAGCTGCAGCGGCTGGTCAAGATCAAGTTCGCCGCGCACGCCTATCCCCGCACCGTTCACTACATCGACGTCCTGCCAAGGACGCCCAGCGGCAAGGTTCAGCGCTTCCTGCTCCGCGAGCAACGCGCCGCCGAGCTCGCGGGCTCCGCCGACCGGTAGGGCTACTACGTGCTGTAGTTGGGGTCCTCTACGATCGAGGCCGTGACCGTCGGACGATTCTTCCTACGACTGGTCGACCTGCTGCCCATACCGAGCCTGCGAGTGCAGCGCGGCATCGCCGCTGCCGTGATTCTGACCCAGGGCGGCATCGCGGTCACCGGAGCGATCGTCCGCGTTACCGCCTCCGGCCTCGGCTGCCCGACGTGGCCGCAGTGCTTCCCAGGTAGCTTCACGCCCGTCCCGCACGCCGAAGTGGCCGTCGTGCACCAAGTGGTCGAGTTCGGCAACCGGATGATCACCTTCCTGGTGGTGCTGACGGCCGCGCTGGCGGTGCTGGCCGTCACCAGGGCCCGCCGTCGCCGCGAGGTGCTGATCTACGCCTGGCTGATGCCAGCGTCGACGGTGGCTCAGGCCGTCATCGGCGGCATCACCGTGCTGACCGGCTTGCTGTGGTGGACGGTCGCCGTCCACCTCGTCGCCTCGATGACGATGGTCTGGTTGGCCGTGCTGCTATACGTCAAGATCGGCGAGCCCGACGACGGAGTCTCAACACCTGTCGTGCCAAAACCATTGCGCCAGTTGACCGCATTGACTGCCGTCGTGCTCGCGGCCCAACTGGTGAGCGGCACGCTGGTGACCGGCGCCGGGCCGCACGCGGGCGACAAGAGCATCACCCAGCCGGTGCCTCGACTGCAGATCGAGATCACCACCTTGGTGCATCTGCACTCGTCGCTGCTGGTGGCCTACCTGGCACTGCTCGTCGGCCTCGGCTTCGGGCTGCTCGCCGTGCACGCTCCCCGGCCGGTCCTGGTCCGGCTTGGCGTGCTGCTGGTGCTGGTGTTCGCACAAGGTCTCGTCGGCACCTTGCAGTTCTTCACCGGCGTACCCGCCGCCCTTGTGGCCGTCCACGTTCTCGGCGCTGCCGCGTGTACCGCCGCCACCGCAGCGCTATGGGCGTCGATGCGAGAGCGGTCCAAGCCCGAGCCGGTCGAGGGCTGACTCAACGCTCAGCGCGAATTCTCGCTGCTGCCGGGTCCTCGTGGTCGTGTCGACTTGCCGCCAGCCCAGCGACGGCTCCACCAATTCCAGCTCCAGCAGCCGCGGATCGGACGGACCGCCGATCACGTCGACGCGGGCATACAACAACTCGTCGACGGCCATGCCGAGGTGCTCCGCCGCGGCGGCCAGCGCCGCGTGGCCCACGTCCCACAGCTCGAAGTCCGGCTCGGCGGGCGTCAGCGATTCCTCCGCGTAGGTGCCGGAGTCGTCGAACACAGGCGCCTTTCCCTGCGGCGGCAGGATCGGGCCCTTGGTGAACGCGTGCGATTGTCGGCCACCGATAAAGACCAGCGCGGTTTCGCCGTCCTCCACTCGCGGGTCATAGGGCTGGACCAGAACGGTCCTCCCGTCGGCCTGCAGCTCGGCCGCGTGCCCGCGTGCGGCGTCCGGATCGATAAACCGTTGCGCGCCTACGGATCCCGCGCCGACAGGGGGCTTCACCACCACCTCGCCTGCCGGCAGGCGCACCCGCTCGCCTGGCGCGAAGAACCGGCTGGGCAACGTCGGGACGCCCGCGTTGACAAGGTCGGCCAGGTACCGCTTGTCGGTGTTCCACGCCACCACCTTCGGGGCGTTGAGCAGATTCTTGACGCGCCCCGTCCACGCAAGGAACTCGTCGAGCCGCTCGATGTAGTCCCATGTCGCTCGAGGGATCACCAGATCGGCGTCGAGGGTCTCCCGATCGTCCCAGGACAGCCAGCGGGCCTGCAGCCCACGCGTGCGCAGCGCCTCCACCAGCCCGTCGTCGTCACCGTCGCCCTCGGGCAGTGCCCCGCAACCCGCCAACACGATGCGCGGATGGAAGACGTCCGGTTTGGCTAGTTTCGACACCTTGGCAGGATAGACAGAATGAAGGCCATTGAAGTCGCCGAGACCGGCGGACCCGAAGTCCTGACCCACGTCGACAAAGAGCGGCCCTCCCCCGGCCCCGGTGAAGTACTGATCAAGGCCGAGGCGATCGGCGTGAACTTCATCGACACCTACTTCCGCTCGGGGCAGTACCCGCGGGACGTGCCGTTCGTACTGGGCACCGAGGTCTGTGGCACCGTCGAGGCCGTCGGCGATGACGTGGCGGCACTCAGCATCGGCGACAGGGTCGTCACCGCACAGGCCGACGGTGCCTACGCCGAATACTGCCTCGCCCCAGCCGATTTCGTCGCGTATGTGCCCGAGGGCGTCGAGCCCGACGCGGCAGCCGCAGCCCTTCTCAAGGGCATGACGGCGCACTACCTGATCAAGTCGGTGTACCCGGTTCAGCAGGGCGACACCGTGCTGGTGCACGCCGGCGCTGGCGGCGTCGGCCTCATC
>JAVEES010000318.1 GCA_030840285.1 Pseudonocardiales bacterium | reverse complement strand
GCTTCTACGGGCTGACCTACTGGTACACCGAGCAGGTCACCATTCTCGGGCTGGGTCCGATCTGGCAGAGCGAGAACAAGGACGCCAAGCTCAAGGCGGCCGACGACCTCGACGCGGGCGAGGTGATGGCGTTCGGTCTGTCGGAGCGCGAGCACGGCGCCGACGTCTACAACACTGACATGGTGCTCACCCCGGCAAGTGAGCAAGACCTCGCCGACGGCATCCTGTACCGGGCGACAGGGGAGAAGTACTACATCGGCAACGGCAACCTCGCCAGCATGGTGTCGGTGTTCGGCCGCCGCGACGACGCCGAAGGTGAGGACGCGTACGTGTTCTTCGCCGCCGACAGCCGCCACGAGAACTACCACCTGGTCGACAACGTCGTACACATGCAGATCTACGTCAGCACGTTCCGGCTGGAGAATTATCCGGTGCGCGCCGAGGACATCCTGCACACCGGCGTGAAAGCATTTGCCGCCGCGCTGAATACGGTGAACATCGGCAAGTTCAACTTGTGTACGTGCTCGATCGGAATGGTCGAGCACGCGTTCTACGAGGCGATCACGCACGCGCAGAATCGAATCCTGTACGGCAACCCGGTGACCGACTTCGCCCATGTGCGGGCCAACTTCGTCGACTCCTATGCGCGCCTGGTCGCGATGAAGCTGTTCAGCCAGCGTGCGGTGGACTACCTGCGCAGCGCGAGCCTGGACGACCGGCGCTACCTGCTGTTCAACCCCGTGACCAAGGCCAAGGTCACGATGGAGGGCGAGAACATCATGCGCACGCTCCACGATGTGGTCGCCGCCAAGGGGTACGAGAAGAACACCATGTTCCGCGAGGTGGCTCAGCTCATCGGTGCGCTACCGCGACTGGAGGGCACCGTCCACGTGAACGTCGGCCTGGTGCTGAAGTTCATGCCGAATTACATGCTCAATCCAAAGGAGTACCCGCCGGTTCCGACCCGCAACGACGCCTCCGACGACGACTTCTTCTGGAAGCAGGGGCCCACTCGCGGTGCCGGCAAGGTGCAGTTCGCCGACTGGACCACCGCATACGAGAACCGTCGTGATATCCCGAACGTCGCGCGATTCTATGAACAGGCGCAGGCGTTCAAGCAGTTCCTCGTCACGGCCGCCCCGGATGCCGAGCAACAGAAGGACCTGGACTTCCTGCTGGAGGTCGGCCACCTGTTCTCGTTGATCGTGTACGGGCAGCTGATTCTCGAGCAGGCCGCGTTGGTCGGCATCGACGACGACATCGTGGATCAGATCTTCGATTTCCAGATTCGCGACTTCAGCGCGTATGCGACGGCGGTGCACGGTAAACCCAGTTCGACTCAGGTCCAACAGGATTGGGCGCTCGGCGCGATCCGCAAACCGGTGCCCGACGCGGCACGCTTCGGCCGGGTCTGGGAACGCGTCAAGGCGCACGACGGCGCCTACGAGATGCGACCCTGACCGACCGCACCGCTACGCGGTTCTGGCGTTATTTCGATTGTCGTTGTTTGGTCAACACCAACTTCGCCATCGGTATCTGCATCTGCTCGGGCGCGGCGGCCAGTCGCGCGGTGATCCCGGCCTCCAGCCGGTCGAAGAACTGCGAGGATCGGGAATCATCGCGGCCGTTCGCCAGCGCGGTGACGAGCGTGGGAAATACCGACGCCCTGACAAAAGCGGCCCACAGAGCCGCGAAAGCATTCGGGTCACGGTCGGCCTGGTACTGCGCCCAGAAGCGGTCCTCGGCGTTGAATATCTCGAGATGCTCGATGGACAGCCGCTCGAACCGGCCGGAGGGTGCGAACGGGGCGAAGAAGTCCGCCTCCCGTCGCCCTACGGCGGGAAGACACATGCGACGAACTTCGTCCTCGGTCAGCAGGCTGTCGGCGGCGAGTTCGTCGAGCGCATCGACCAGGGCGTCGAGCAATGGCCGGTAACCGAACTCGCCGTGCTCGTCGAGGGCCATGGTGAGCACCACGAGTTGGCCGCCGGGGCACAGCTCGCGGCCGCGGAATGCGACGAACTCGTGCCAGTCGTGGGCGGCCTGCCTGGCGTATGCGGCGCGCACGCCTTCGTCGGCGCAGTAGTCCACCTGCACGTGGTCGGCGATGGGTGCCGGGACGCGACTGAGCCATTGAACCGCCCACGACGACCAGCCCAGGTGCACGCTGTTGGAGGGGATGATCTGGCTGTAGAACGACCGGCCGACGGCCGAGGCGAACGTCGCGGCGTCTTTGTCCAGGTAGGTGTCCGGGTCGTCGGACAGCGTCTCGAACATCACGGTGAAGTTGTTGTCCGGCACGTCGGTGTGCACGACGAGGATCGAGTGCTCCGGCCGAGTCCGGTTGCGCAACACCGGGAGTGCCGCTGAGATCGGCAGCAGTGAGTTGTGTCCGGTCGATGCTCCGTAGTCGGCGATGACGATCGGCTGCGGCGGGCGGGGCAGCGGTACGGTGTCGGCGGCCTGTTCGAAAAGCGCTATTGCGGGTCGCAATCCGGCGGCCTGTAGCCGCGAGGTGACCGTATAGGTCTCGCTGCTGATGGGCTCGGGTCGAACCACCACGCTCGACTCGGGCACCGCCGACGACTTCTCGGGCATGGCCACAACGGTAGTCTCGCCGAGCAAGCCGTGACAGACTGCGCGCATGAGTGGCGGACGGACGGCGTCGCGTGCGTTCATCCTCGCCGCGGTGGTGACACTGGTGGTGGCCCTCGTCGGCTTCATAGTGACGCTGGTGTTGAACGCGTTCGTCCTCGACGAGTACGACGCTTACGGTGAGGTGCCGATCCCGGGGTCCGGCAGGCTGCATCTGCCTGCCGGGGAGGCGACGGTCAGCTTCCACACCCAGACCATCGGCAGCCCCAGTGGCGGTGGCTTACCCGTGCCGCCCTTGGGATTGAGCATCGTTGCGCCCGAGGGGATACCGCAACCCGAGATCACCCAGAGCTGGGGTTCCACGACCACCGTCAACAACGACGCCCGCGTCCGGGTGTGGCTGGTCGAGATTCCAGTCGAGGCCACCTACGACGTCACCACCGAGGGCAAGGTCAACGGCTACATCAATCCCCATCTGGCTTTCGGGCACGACTCGTCGTTCGGCTGGTTGGTGTGGGTCTTCGCCGGCGTATTCGTCCTCGGTCTGGCCGAGCTGGCGGGAGCGATCATCTTTGCAGTCAGGCGGGGTAAACGCCCCTCGCCCGCGGCGCCGGTGCGTGCGACGTTCGACATCGGCGACTCGAACGCGGCCGGCGTCGGCGATCCCTACACGCCGACCGATGACGGAGTGCGCCTCGAGCAGCTGAAAACACTTGCCGGACTGCGTGATTCGGGCGCACTGACCGAGGCCGAATTCGAAGCCGAGAAGCGCCGCCTGCTCAACACCTAGCCACCCATCCTCGCGAGCGTGCGCGTCTGCATGGCGACACGCCGGGCGGACTCAAGTGATCGCTGCAGCACCTGATTGGTTAGGGGTGTTGTGTCGATGGGTTTTCGAGGGCAGGGCCAGCAAGCGCCGGAGTCGGCACGCGGGGTGTTTTTTGAGGCGTT
>JAVEES010000284.1 GCA_030840285.1 Pseudonocardiales bacterium | reverse complement strand
CCACCCTTTCCAGGAGGCACCTGCCCATGAGCGTCGATTCCTCCGTCGGCAGGTCGCACGCCGGCGACGAGGTCCACGTGCGCCCTGCCCGCCGTTCCGGGCAACGGCGATCCGGCCCGCGGGGTAGGGAGGCAGCGGCGGGCTGGCTGTTCACGGCGCCGGTGATCGTGCTGATCGTGCTCTTCCTCGTGATCCCGATCATGATGGCGGTCTGGGTGAGCCTGAGTAACTGGACGGGCATCGGAAGCCCGTTCTCGTCCAACGTGAAGTTCGTCGGCACCCGCAACTACCGCTTCCTCCTTTCCCAGGACGGGCTGTCGCGACAGAACCTGATGCAGAGCCTGCGCAACAACTTCTACTACGTGCTGTTCGTGGTGCCGTTGCAGACAGCGCTCGCACTGTTCCTCGCGGTCATCGTCAACCGCCGCCGCCTGGCCGGACGAGGATTCTTCCGCACAGCGTTCTACTTTCCCTCCGTCACCTCATCGGTCGCGATCGTCATCGTGTTCCTCTTCGTCTTCGGTGGCAGCGGCGTGGTCAACGCGGTCATCGCCAAGCTGGGAGCGACGGGGCCGGATTGGTTCAGCCAGCAGGCAGGCATCTTCCACCTCGGCCTGGACAAGATCGGTGTGCACAAGGCGCCGGGCATGCTTGCCAACCATGCGTTGCTCGGGCAGTCCTGGTGGGAGTGGCTCTCCGGGCCGAGCCTGGCGATGCTGGTACTGATCGTATTGGCGGTGTGGACGACCGCGGGCACGTTCATGCTCATGTTCCTCGCGGCGCTGCAGAACATCTCCGCAGAGGTCGAGGAGGCCGCCGTGGTGGACGGGGCCACATCCTGGCAACGGTTCTGGCGGGTGACCCTGCCGATGTTGCGGCCGACCCTCTTCCTGGTTCTGACCCTGGGATTGATCAGTACCTGGCAGACCTTCGACGCCCAGTTCATCATCGGCGCTACCAACCCGACCGTCGTGACCCCGGCCTATCTGTCGTATCAGACCTCGTTCAACAACCAGCAATGGGGACAGGGTGCCGCGATCTCCTTCATCCTGTTCTTCATCATCATCGTGCTCGCGGCATTCCAGCGCTGGGTGCTGCGTGATCGTGACGAGGAACGTGAGAGGCGAATGATCCGCAAACAGCGGCGCGCCGGGGCCGCGGGGACAAGCTCATGAGCCAGACCACCGATCCCACCACGGCACCACCTATCACCCCGCCGAGGAAGCCCACCCGCAGCGCCCGGCCCTACCGGGTCGGCGAATCCCGGGTGATCGTGAAGGCCGCCACCTACCTGGCACTGATCCTTGCCGCCACCGTGTATATCTTTCCTTTCCTGATCGAGATCGGTACGGCCTTCAAGACCGACGCCGACGCCACCGCAAATCCGCTGAATCCGATACCGCACACCTGGACCACCGCGGCCTTCCACCAGTTGGCGCAGGTCGATTTTCCGCTCTGGTTCGCCAACTCGGCCATCGTGGCGATCTGTGTGACAGCCGGTCGGGTGTTCTTCGATTCACTGGCCGGATATGCCCTTGCGCGACTCCGCTTCCGTGGTCGGAGCGCACTCTTCAGCGCCCTGGTGGCAGTGCTCGCGGTGCCCGGCGTGGTGCTGTTGATCCCGAAGTTCCTGGTGCTGAATCAGCTTCATCTGTATGACAGCTACAGCGGCATGATCATCCCGCTGATCGGCGACGCGGCAGGCGTCTTCATCATGAAGCAATTCTTCGAATCCATCCCGGTGAGCGTCGAGGAGGCAGCACATATCGACGGCGCCGGAACCTTTCGCACGTTCTGGTCAGTGGTATTGCCCATGGCGCGACCGGCCTTGATCACGCTGACGATCCTGTCGTTCCAGGGTTCCTGGAACGAGCTCGCGCACTTCATCGTGTCCCGGCAGAACCCGAGGTTGAACACGCTCACCAGCGGGGTGGCGACATTGGTCAGCGGCCAACTCGGAAAGGGTAATCAGTACCCGTTGAAACTAGCCGCGGCGTTGCTCATGACCATTCCGGTCGCCGTACTGTTCTTCGTCTTTCAGCGCTACATAATGCGAAGCTCGGAAGGAGCTGTGAAGGAGTGACGGCCGACGGGTGTGCCGACGCGGGGTCGCCGCGGAGCCGCTGAGGGCCCACTTGTGTCGGAGCCGCGCGGTAGCTTGTGGCCGTGAGTAGCTTCGACGCGACGTCCGAACTGGCTGATTCCTCGGTCTCCCAGCCCGTTACCCAAGAAGTGGCCTCGGCGCCTACCCAGGCCCGCCAGCAGCACGCCGAGCTGTCCGAGATCCTGCTCGACGCGTCCTACCGCTACTACGTGCTCGATGCGCCGACGATATCTGACGCCGACTATGACCGAAAGCTTCGATCGCTTCAGCAACTGGAAGACAGCTATCCAGAGCTTCGCACGCCTGACTCGCCGACCCAGCGGGTCGCCGGCGACTTCTCATCGCAGTTCACGCCGGTCGAGCATCTGGAACGGATGCTCTCGCTGGACAACGCCTTTTCCGACGATGAGCTGGCCGCGTGGGCACAGCGGGTCGAGCGTGAACTCGGGACCACGAACTACCTCTGCGAGCTCAAGGTTGACGGCCTGGCCGTCAGCCTCGTCTATGAGCGGGGACGTTTGACGCGCGGCGCAACCCGCGGCGACGGCCGCACCGGCGAGGACGTCACCGCCAACGTGCGCACCATCTCCGGCGTGCCGGACCGCCTGGTGGGCGAGGATCTGCCGGACATCATCGAGGTGCGCGGAGAGGTCTACTTCCCGCTCGAGCGATTCGCCGAACTGAATGCCGCCCTGGTCGAGGCCGGCAAGGCGCCGTATGCCAATCCACGCAACACCGCCGCGGGCTCGCTTCGGCAGAAGGACCCGCGCATCACAGCGTCGCGCAAGCTGCGGATGGTGGTGCACGGTGTCGGGAAGGTGCAGGGCGGTCCGCCGGTGCGGGCCCAGTCGGACTGGTACGCCCTGCTGAGCACTTGGGGCCTGCCGACCTCGTCACGGACGAAGGTTGTTCAGTCCCTGGCTGAGGTCAAGGACTTCATCGCCTACTACGGCGAGCACCGCCATGACGTCGAGCACGAGATCGACGGCGTGGTCGTCAAGGTCGACTCACTGGCCGGGCAGCGCCGGCTGGGCATCACCAGCCGGGCACCCCGGTGGGCGATAGCGTTCAAGTACCCGCCGGAAGAGGTCAACACCAAACTGCTCGACATCCGGGTGAACGTCGGACGGACCGGTCGGGTAACCCCGTTCGGATTCATGGAGCCCGTTCAGGTCGCCGGTTCCACCGTCGCGCTGGCGACCCTGCACAATGCGAGCGAGGTCAAGCGCAAGGGCGTGCTGATCGGTGACACGGTGGTACTGCGCAAGGCCGGCGACGTCATCCCAGAAATTCTCGGCCCGGTCGTGGAGCTTCGCGACGGCAGCGAGCGAGAGTTCACGATGCCGACCCACTGCCCGGAATGCGGAACCGAGTTGCGCCCACAGAAGGAGGGCGACGCGGACATCCGCTGCCCGAATCAACGCTCATGCCCAGCGCAACTGCGTGAGCGGCTGTTCCACGTCGCGGGCCGAGGCGCCTTCGACATCGAGGTGCTGGGCTATGAAGCGGCGGTCGCACTGCTCAGATCGGGTGTGGTGAGCGACGAGGGAGACCTGTTCACCCTCACTCCGGACGACCTCGCTCGCTCGAGCTTCTTCACCCGCAAGGACGGCGAGCTCGCCGCGAATGCCCGCAAGCTGCTGGACAACCTGGAGGCGGCGAAGGCTCGTCCGCTGTGGCGGGTGCTGGTAGCGCTATCCATCCGCCATGTCGGGCCTACCGCCGCACAGGCGCTTGCGGCCGAATTCGGCTCCATCGATGCCATCGCCGCGGCCAGCGCGGAAGAGCTGGCGGCCACCGACGGCGTCGGCATGATCATCGCGGAGTCCGTGGTGGACTGGTTCACCGTGGATTGGCACCGGCAGATCGTCGAGAAGTGGCGAGCCGCCGGGGTAACCCTGGCCGAAGAACGGGCCCTGGACGACGGCCCGAAACCACTGGCGGGCCTCTCGGTCGTCGTGACGGGCTCGCTGGATGGCTTCAGTCGCGAGTCGGCGGCTGAGGCGATTACCTCGCGCGGCGGAAAGAACGCCAGTTCGGTGTCGAAGAAGACGTCATTCGTCGTCGTCGGCGACATGCCCGGAAGCAAGTACGCCAAGGCGGTGGAACTCAAGGTGCCGATCCTTGACGAAGCGGGTTTCCGCGCCTTGCTGGAGGGCGGCCCCGACGCTGCCGCTGCGCTGGCCCGGATCGGCGAGTGATCCTCGGCCGCTCGAGGAGGCGAAGGCAAACCAGGGGAATGTCGCGGCTCAGGGATTGAGCACGGTGGCGGCGATCGATGCCAGATGTGACATCCGGAGGATCTCGCTGGCAAGCCAGCGCAGCGCGGGCCGGCCGACCAGAATCGCACCGTCGCCGAGCGGCACTACAGCAAGCTCAGTGCCCAACGTCGCCCAGTCATCAGGAGCCCAGTCCTCCTCCGAGTCCAACGGACGAGGTGGCGCTGGCGGCCACCAGGGTGTTTCCAGCGTCTCGATCTCGGGACCCGCCGCGCTGCGCGCCACGATGCCGGCCGGGCCGCCGTCCGCCGGGGGAGCCTTGAGGATCAATGCCCAGCCGGAGCGGAAAAGCCGGCACACCCCGTCGGCCAGGACGGTCGAGGCGTCATCGCCGTTGACGGCAAGCTTCTCCAGCAGCTCGAGTTCCCGGAATGGATCGATTACGCCGGCATACGGGCGAATCGATTCCACCCGTACGCCCTCGACGCTGGCCGCCGCCGTGACCAGCGAATCCGCCAGCTTGTCGGCAGGCAACTCGACCACCAGATCATCGGTCGCCTGACCTGCGTTTCGTTCCACGATGTCGACGCTGAGAATGTCACCGCCGGCGTGGCCGAGCGCCGTCGCAACGGCGCCCAAGGCCCCTGGGCGGTCGGGGAGCACGACTCTGATGAGGTAGGACACCGCAGCATTGTCCCAACAACATGTATCCAGGCCATTACCGCGGGCTATCAAGACGCCTTGGATCTGGCGCGGTCCGCCGAACGCGAGCACGCAACACCGGGCACAGCGAGCCCGTCGCCGGGCCCTAGACTCAGCTTTCGTGTCTGATGATCGCCCCACCCTCACCCGCCACGAGGTCGCCCATCTCGCCAATCTGGCAAGGCTGGCGGTGACCGAGGCCGAGCTCGACCTCTTCGCCGGCCAGTTGGATGTCATTTTGGGAGCTGTAGCCAGGATCGGCGATGTCGCTGCCGCCGATATCCCGCCCACCTCGCACGCGGTCCCGCTGACGAACGTGCTGCGCCCGGACGAGGTGCGGCCCAGCCTGCCGCGCGACGAAGTCCTCGCCGCGGCCCCGTCGGTCGAGGACTACCGGTTCCGGGTGCCACGCATCCTCGGCGAGGAGGAGTAGTCCGCGATGTCTCAGACCAACTTGCATGAGCTTTCCGCTGCCGCCACGGCGACAGCGGTCGCGGCCGGCCAGGTGAGCGCCGTCGAGGTCGCCCAGGCGCATCTGGATCGGATCTCTCAGACCGATGACCAGGTCCGGGCTTTCCTGCACATCGACGCCGACGGTGCGCTGGCCGCCGCAAAGGCCGTGGATGACCGCAAGGCGGCGGGCGATCGGCTGGGCCCGCTGGCCGGCGTTCCACTGGCGATGAAGGACGTCGTGGTGACGCGGGGCCTGCCGACCACGGCCGGTTCGAAGATTCTCCAAGGGTGGCGCCCGCCCTATGACGCCACGGTGACCAGGAAGATCCGCGAGGCGGGCATGGTCATGCTCGGCAAGACCAATATGGACGAGTTCGCGATGGGCTCGTCCACCGAGAATTCGGCCTACCACCCGACTCACAATCCGTGGGATCTGTCCCGGGTCCCGGGCGGCTCCTCCGGCGGCTCGTCGGCCGCGGTAGCGGCCTTCCAGGCGCCATTGTCGATCGGGACCGATACGGGGGGTTCGATCAGGCAGCCGGCCGCGGTGACCGGTCTGGTGGGCCACAAGCCGACCTATGGTTCGGTTAGCCGGCGCGGCCTGATCGCGTTCTCCTCCTCGCTTGACCAGGCCGGTCCCTTCGGGCGCACGGTGCAGGACACGGCCTTGCTCTTCGACGCGATCCACGGTCATGATCCGCAGGATTCGACGTCGATCCCGAACACCCGCTTCGAGGCCACTGCCGCGGCCGTCGAGGGCGCCCGCGCTGAACTCGCGGGCCTGCGGGTCGGCGTGGTGCGCGAGCTGACCGGCGCGTCCGGCGGCTACCAGGCCGGCGTGCTGGACAGCTTCTTCAAGGCAGTCGAAATCCTGCGGGGACTCGGGGCCGAGATCGTCGAGGTCGGCTGCCCGAGTTTCGATTACGCGCTGGCGGCCTACTATCTGATCGCCCCGAGCGAATGCTCGTCCAACCTGGCGCGCTTCGACTCCGTCAGGTACGGGCTTCGGGTCGGTGACGACGGCGAGCGGTCGCTGGAGGAGGTGATGTCGCTGACCCGCGAGCAGGGCTTCGGCGCCGAGGTCAAACGCCGCATCATGATCGGTACATATGCGCTGTCCTCGGGCTACTACGACGCCTACTACGGCCAGGCGCAGAAGGTCCGCACCCTGATCGCACGGGACTTCGACAACGCCTTCGCCCAGGCGGACGTGCTGATCTCGCCGACATCGCCGTTCGTCGCGTTCGGCATCGGCGAGCGGGTCGCGGACCCGATGGCGATGTACGTCAACGATCTGTGCACGCTGCCGGCCTCGCTGGCCGGCACGCCTGCGATCTCGGTGCCTTGCGGGTTGTCCGACGAGCTAGGTCCGAGATTGCCGGTCGGCCTGCAGATCATGGCACCCGCTCTGGCCGACGAGCGCTGCTTCCGGGTCGGGGCCGCGTTCGAAGCGGCTTACAACGCGGCCAACGGCACGGTTCTTTCCAACATCCCGGCGCTGGGAGCCTGATGATGACGCTGAACTACGACGACGTCGTCACCCGCTACGACCCCGTCATCGGGCTCGAGACGCACGTGGAACTGGGCACCGCGTCGAAGATGTTCTGCGGCTGCTCCACCGAATTCGGTGCACCGGCCAATACCCATACCTGTCCTGTCTGCCTGGGCCTGCCCGGCGCGCTGCCGGTGGCCAATGCCAGCGCCATCGAGTACACGATCAGGATCGGCCTCGCGCTGAACTGCTCCATCGCGTCCTGGTGTCGCTTCGCGCGAAAGAACTACTTCTATCCGGACATGCCCAAGAACTTCCAGACCTCGCAGTACGACGAGCCGTTGTGCGTCGAGGGGTACCTTGACGTCGACGTGCAGGGCAATACCTACCGGGTCGGCATCGAGCGGGTGCACCTGGAGGAGGACACCGGCAAGAACACCCACGTCGGTGGCGCCACCGGTCGCATCCACGGCGCGGAGTACTCGCTGGTGGACTACAACCGGGCAGGCATCCCGCTGGTGGAGATCGTCACCAAGCCGGTCGAGGGCACCGGCGAGCTGGCGCCCGAGGTCGCCAAGGCCTATGTGACCGAACTGCGCGACATCCTGCGGACGCTCGGGGTGTCCGACGTCCGGATGGAGCAGGGCAGCTTGCGCTGTGACGTGAACACCTCACTTTCTCTCGCCGGATCGGGCGTGTGGGGGACTCGCACCGAGACCAAGAATGTCAACTCCTTGCGCAGCGTCGAACGGGCAGTGCGCTCGGAAATGCTGCGTCAGGCCGAGATCCTCGACGCGGGCGGCCGGATCAAGCAGGAAACCAGGCATTTCCAGGAAACCACCGGAACCACCCGCTCCGGACGAAGCAAGGAAGAGGCCACCGACTACCGCTACTTCCCGGAGCCTGATCTGGTGCCGCTCGCTCCGGCGCCAGAGTGGGTCGCCGAGATCCGTGGCTCGCTGCCGGAGTTGCCGGCTGCGCGTCGCACCAGATTGCAGGCCGAATTGGGCCTGTCCACCGAGGATCTGCAGCAGATGGTCAATGCCGGCGTCGTCGAGGCGGTCGCATCGACCGTCGAGGCCGGGGCTGCCGCTGGCGAGGCACGCAACTGGTGGATGGGATACCTGGCACAGCTGGCGAACGCCCGCGACATCGAAGCCCCGGCGCTGCCGATCACACCGGTGCAGGTGGCACGGCTGATCGCTCTGGTCTCTGACGGGACGTTGTCCACGGCTTTGGCGCGCCAGGCTGTCGACGGTGTTCTCGAGACCGGTGCCGATGTGGACGAGGTCATAGCCACCCGCGGACTCGCGATGGTGTCAGACACCTCTGCGCTGACCGACGCTGCAGACGCCGCGATCGCCGCCAACCCCGACGTCGCCGAGAAGGTGCGCGGCGGCAAGGTCGCGGCGGTGGGCGCCCTGGTCGGAGCGGTCATGAAGGCCACCCGTGGTCAGGCCGACGCGGCGGCAGTCCGCACGATTCTGCTCGAACGGCTCTCCGTTTCGGAGTAGGGCATCAAACTGAGCTGCCTCCTTCGGCGCCGGCCGGGTATGTCGGAGCCTGCTGGTATCCCTGAGCCATGACGAGTTGGGCAGAGCTGAGGGCCGAGGTCCCCGAGTTCGCGGAGAAGGTGCGGCTGCTGTTCGACGCCGGGACCAACAAGACGCTGGCCTCGTTGCGACGGGACGGCTCACCGAGGATCAGCGGCACCGAAGTGAGGATCGAGGACGGTCAGGTGAGCCTGGGCATGATGCCGGCTTCGATGAAGCTGGCCGACGTCCGGCGCGATCCCCGCGTGGCGATCCACAGCCCGACGCTGGAGCCGCCCGAGGGCGATCCGCGAGCCTGGCCGGGGGACGCGAAGCTGTCGGGACGGCTCGTCGAGATTCCCTCGCCAGAAGCAAGCCCGGTAGCCGGCGCGGCATACTTCGCCCTGGACGTCACTGAGGCGGTGGTGACCTACGTCGCCGACACCGGTGATCAGCTGGTCATCGAGACCTGGGACACCAGCCACGGGTACCGGCGGCGGACCCGGGCCTGATGCGGGTCCCCGGCGTCTGAGCTGATGGTGACCGGCAGGCTTCACACCACTGAGCTGCCACCGGCGGCAGAGGACGGCAACCGGATAACCCGGTCGTCATCGGCCGTGGGCTTGGCCCGTGCATCCCGGTTGGCCGTGGTCAGCCAGAGCGCGCCGTCCGAGCCCGCGACGACGGTCCGCAACCTTCCGTACTTGCCGGCCAGGGCCGTGTCGAAGCTGCCGAGCGTTCCCGAGGCGCTGACCTGCGCCGAGGCGAGCGCCTTGCCGGCAGTGGTGGCGACGGCCAGGCGCTGGCCGGCGACCGCGCACCCTGCGCCGCCGGCGGCGACTTTCGGCAGCTTGGCCGCGGGTGCCACCGACTTGGCGCCCGCACGTGGCCACCCGTAGTCGCGGCCGGCCCTGATCACGTTGATCTCATCCGCCGACGTGCCGGAGCCCGCCGAGACGGCGATCCTGGTCCCGTCGATCGGATCTACGCACAACCCGTCGACTCCTGCCAGGCCCGTGGCGAAGATGATCGAGCCAGCGGTCGGGTTGTCCGGTAGCGGGGCACCGATGTCGTTGGTGCGCAGGATCTTGCCGGCCAAGCTGCGGGGGTTGGCCGCCAGGGCCGGGTCTCCCGCCGTGCCGGTGCCGATGAGCAACGCGCCGGTGGCGTCGAACGCTATCCGTCCGGCATTGCCGGTGCTACCCCGCGGGATACCGGTCACGACCGGAGTCGGGGTTGCCCCGAGCGTGAAATGGAGGACTCGATTGTCGGTCGGGGTGGTCACGTAGGCGTAGAGGAGCCCGTCCTGCCGATACGTCGGGGACAGGGCCAGGTCCAGAAGGCCGCCGTCGCCGGTGGTATCCAGCCCGCTGAGTTTCTGGACGAGCGTCACCGGCTTGCCGGCCACCGGCTGCACCCGCAGCAATCGGCCGGTCCGCCGCTCGCCCACGACCGCGGTGCCGTCGGGAAGGACAACCAGACCGGTCGGTAGTGCCAGCTTGGTTGCCACCACCGCCGGATCCGCTCGCGGGCCCTGGCTCGGCGCGGCACCACTCTTCGGGGGGCCGCCCGGTGTTGAGGACTGCGGGCCACCGGAGCCGGGACGGGACGGTTGAGGGGCGGGCACGCCGTTACCTGGTAGCTGCGGGCGCGGCTCTGCCTGGGCATGGAAGTCCTGTTGGGGCACCCAGGTGGGACCGGGCTGCGGCCCACCGTTACTGCAGGCCGACAGCATCATCAACCCCGCCAGCGCAGCCGTTACCGCGGCGGTTCGCGGTCGCAGGTGATGTGCCACGCCACCAGTCTGCCTGCTGGGCGATCGGCACGGGCTGTCGAGGCAGATTTCACAGCTGATGACGACCGGTGATGACGGCCGGCCAAACCGGCCCCGATAGGTTGGCTTTCGTGAACGACATCTGCCTGTCCTCCGCCGCGCTGCTCGATCGGCTCAGGGTGCTGGCGCCCGAGTTGGAACTGCCGAAGCGAGCCGTGGTGTGGGAGAACGACGAACCGCCGGCCGAACTCGGCTCGGTTCGCTTCTGGGTCCCGGGACCGGTGCAGGCGAATCCGGCGGTCATTCGCCGCGCGATCGAGGCGATGCCCGCGCTACAGGTGGTACAGACGCAGTCGGCAGGCGTCGACAACTTCGTCGGGGTGGTGCCTGACGGGATCACCTTGTGCGACGCCCGCGGCGTGCACGGCTCCTCGACGTCGGAGTGGGCCCTGACGGCCATCCTTGCCGTCCTGCGAGAATTTCCGCGGTTCGAGCGGGCTCGGCTGGATCAGCGCTGGGATCAGGGTGTCACGGACGAGCTGGCCGGCAAGCGCGTGCTGATCATCGGTGCCGGCGACGTCGGCGAGCAGTTGGCGCGCCGGGTGTCGGCCTGCGATGCCGAACCGGTCATGGTGGCGCGTCGGGCCCGTCCTGGGGTGCATGGCGTCGACGAACTGCCCGGCCTGCTCGGCACCGCCGACGTCGTCGTGCTGATGGTCCCCGGCACCACCGAGACCATCGGCATGGTGGATCGGGACTTCCTCGCGCGGATGCCGGACGGGGCGCTGCTGGTCAACGCGGCGCGCGGTCCGGTCGTGCGCACCGATGCCCTGCTGGCCGAGCTCGGATCCGGGCGGCTACGGGCCGCGCTGGATGTCACTGACCCCGAACCGTTGCCCGGCGGGCATCCGCTATGGACGGCGCCGAATCTGTTGCTGACGCCGCACATCGGGGGAGCGGTTCTCGGATTCTTCGAACGGCTCGCGGCCCTGCTAGCCGCTCAGTTGCGCCGCTTCGAGGACGGCCAGCAATTGCAGAACGTGGTCACCGGCGAGTATTGAGCGATGCCCTCGTTCCAGCGCTGAACTGCCGGCCCGGCCGACCGAGCTGGTTCAGCGAGCCGGGTCGGGGATCCGGCCGTCGCTCGCGGCGATGAGCGGCCCGAGCCGGGTGCCACGCACGCACGGCAGCCTGAGCTGAGTGCCGTGCACGTCGACGGCATACACGGCTGATGAGGCGTCCACCCGCAGCCCCGTGAGCTCGTTCCACGGCACCGTCTGGGAACCGACCAGGGCTCGTGCGGTGACGCCTGTGCCGTCCACGATCGTGGCGGTGCGGGCGATGTAGAGGGCTCCGCCGATCGGAACGAGATAGACCAGGGCCTGCACCGGTGAACGGACCACCGCCGTCGCGCACAGAGCGACGAAGGCAACGATCAGGTAGGCAGAAGCCGGGTGCCGGATGACGGTGCGCCTGCCCTCAGTCATGGCCGACAGCCTAGGCGGTGGGCGATCGGGGCTGCCTCCGCAGAAGGGACCGCAGTGGCACGTCGTAGGCTCAAGCACTGTGACGACCGAGCAGCCGGCCACGCCGAGGGCCGAGGACAAGCCGAAACACCGCAAGCCGCATTCGCACGCGGTGACCGACGGTATCGAACGTGCCGCGGCTCGGGGCATGTTGCGCGCGGTAGGCATGGGTGATGACGACTGGCGCAAGCCGCAGATCGGGGTCGCCTCGTCCTGGAACGAGATCACCCCGTGCAACCTGTCGCTGGACCGCCTTGCCAAGAAGGTCAAGGCCGGCGTGCGCGGTGCGGATGGCTTCCCGTTGGAGTTCGGCACGATCTCGGTGTCCGATGGCATCTCGATGGGACATGAGGGCATGCATTACTCGCTGGTCTCTCGTGAGGTGATCGCCGACTCCGTCGAGACTGTCATCCGGGCCGAGCGGCTGGACGGTGCGGTACTGCTCGCCGGCTGCGACAAGTCGCTGCCCGGCATGCTGATGGCTGCCGCGCGGCTCGACGTGGCCGCGGTCTTCCTCTATGCCGGCTCGACGTTGCCGGGAAAGCTGCACGGCAACGACGTCACCATCATCGATGCGTTCGAGGGTGTCGGTGCGTGCCTGGCCGGCAAGATCACGCGAGACGAATTGGATGAGATCGAGCGGGCGATCTGCCCCGGCGAAGGCGCCTGCGGAGGCATGTACACCGCGAACACGATGGCTGCCGCGGCCGAGGCATTGGGCATGTCGCTCACCGGATCCGCCGCGCCTCCCGCTCCGGACTCCCGGCGCGACGCCTACGCCGAACGTTCCGGTGAGGCTGTCGTGCACCTGATCGATGCAGGCATCACTGCCCGCCAGATCCTGACCAAGCAAGCCTTCGAAAACGCCATCACCGTGGTGATGGCGCTGGGTGGCTCCACCAACGCAGTGCTGCATCTGCTCGCGATCGCCAAGGAGGCCGAAGTCGAGCTGGCCCTGGATGACTTCAACCGGATCGGCGACAAGGTGCCCCACGTTGCGGACATGAAGCCGTTCGGCCGCTACGTGATGACCGATGTGGACCGCATCGGCGGGATCCCGGTCGTGATGAAGGCGCTGCTGGAAGAGGGGCTCCTGCATGGCGACGCCCTGACGGTGACCGGCAGGACGCTTGCTGACAACCTGGCCCGGATCGCACCGCCGCGGCCGGATGGCGAGGTCATCCGGCCCTTCTCCGCCCCGATCCACCGCACCGGGGGCATCACGATCCTGCACGGTTCGCTGGCCCCCGAGGGGGCGGTCGTCAAGACAGCCGGCTTCGACGCCGAGGTCTTCGAAGGCACCGCCCGGGTCTTCGACCGCGAACAGGCCGCGATGGACGCGGTCGCCGCCGGTGATCTGAAGGCCGGCGACATCGTCGTCATCCGCTGGGAAGGCCCCAAGGGCGGCCCGGGCATGCGCGAGATGCTGGCCATCACGGGGGCGATCAAGGGTGCCGGTCTGGGCAAGGACGTCCTGCTGCTGACGGACGGGCGCTTCTCAGGCGGGACGACGGGGCTGTGCATCGGTCACGTGGCACCTGAGGCAGCAGTGGGCGGCCCGATCGCCCTGGTGGCCGACGGTGACCGGATCGTGGTCGACATCGCCAACCGGACGCTGGAGCTGGACGTGGACGCCGAAGAGCTGGATCGTCGCCGGGCGGAGTGGCAGCCACTGCCTCCGCGTTTCGACACCGGTGTGCTGCGCAAGTACGCCAAGCTGGTCCAGTCCGCGGCGGTCGGCGCGATCTGCACCTGAGGTTCCGGCCGTACTTGCGGCCCTCGGATCGCTAGTTGGAGAAGTCCTCGGTCAGCCACACCTTGTGATGGACGGTGTCGAAGATGACGTCGATCCCGACGTGGCGTGCCGTGGGGGACAGGATATTGCGGCGGTGGCCGTCGTTGGGCGCCTTCTCGTTGACCATCGCCCACTCGATCGACAGCGCGCCCAGGCGGGTGAGCGTCGAGGACCAGCCGATGTTCTCCGCGGCCCAGTTCCAGCGGACACCCTGCGAGCTAATACGGGTTCCGAGGCTCTGCTCGCCGCTCAGCTGATGAGACAGCACGTTGGACTGAGCCATCTTCAGGTTGTGATAGCGGGCGCTGCGCTGCAGGCCAAGGCTCCATGCCAGCGGCGGTAGCCCGACCCGGGCACGCGAAATGTTGACTGACTGCCACACCGATTGGGTCGCCGTGACCGCCGACGGCGTGACGGCGGTAGTCGCGGAGGCTGCGCCGGCCGGGGACAGTACACCCAGAGTGACAATAGCTGCCAAGATGAGAGCCATTTTTCGTAGCATCCGGAGATCATGCCATGACTTTCCGTAAACGCAAGATTACGTTCTGTCATTTGGATCTTGAATGGACGATTACAAGGCGTCAGCCTCCAGCTACGGACTGCAAAATACTGACCTCATCTCCCACTTTCACCGGCGTCTGAAGGCCCGCCAATTGGCGGACATCCTCGCCGTCCAAATAGACGTTCACAAAGCGGCGCAAGGCACCGGTTTCATCTCGCAGCCGCCGGCCAAGAATGGGATAGCGGTCGGCCAATTCCGCCAGCAGGCTGCCCACGGTGGAGTCCCGGCGCAGCTCCAGCGACAGCTGCCGCACCCCGCCCGCCTCATCGGCAAGCATTCGTGGCAGCCGGATGTTCACCTGCCCCGAACGGTCCTCGGCAGGCCCACTCATGGGACGCGCACCGCACGCACGCACAGGATGTCCGGCAGGTGCTCAGCGACCGTTGAGAAGCTCTCGCCGCCGTCCTTGCTGGCGTAGACAGTCCCGTCCCGGGTGCCGAAGTAGACGCCCGTCGGGTCCTGGGAGTCCACCGCCGCGGCGTCGCGGAGCACCGCGTTGAAGCAGGACGTCGGCAGCCCGGTGTCGAACCTGCTCCAGGTCTTTCCGCCGTCCTGGCTGCGGTGCACGGCGAGCTTGCCCTCGGGCGGGATGCGTTCACCGTCCGCGACCAGCGGGATCACCCAGACGGTGTCGCCATTTCGCGGGTGGGCAAGCATCACGAACCCGAAGTCCGACGGCAGCCCGTCAGCAATCGACTGCCAGCTTTGGCCCGCGTCATCGGAGCGATAGACGCCGTGGTGATTTTGGGCGTAGAGCCGGTTCGGGTCGGTGGCATCGCGTGCGATCTTATGGACGCACTGGCCGAATTCCGGGTTCGGGTCCGGCATGAAATAGGCGGAGATGCCATTGTTGTGCGGCGCCCACGACTTGCCCCCGTCGAGCGTGCGGTAGACGCCGCCGGTACTCATCGCAACGTGAACCTGTTGGTCATCAGTCGGATCCGGGGAGACCGAGTGCACCGCGGCCCCGCCGTAACCCGCTCCCCACGCCGAACGGTGCGGGTGGTCCCACAGCCCGCGACTGAGTTCGAAATGCTGACCCCCGTCGGTGGATTTCCACACCGAGATCGGCTCGCAGCCGGCCCAGACAACGCCCGGTCGATCTGCCGAGTCGGGCTGCAGCTGCCAGATCCGCTCGAGCGCGGCTCCGGTGTCGGCGGGAAACTGGATCGCGCCATGATCCGGTTCCACCCAGGTGGCACCCCAATCCTCGGAGTGGGCCACCGTGGGGCCCCAGTGTTCGGAGCGGACCCCGGTCAGGATGCGTACCTTGCCCTCGCGGGCGTCCAGCGCCACGCTCGGCACCTCGCGCATCAAGAAGTGCGGTTGCGACAGCGTCCAGCCCTCGCGGTCGCTGGAACTGGCGAACCACAAGCCCTTCTTCGTGCCGATGGCCAGTACCGTGTCGCCGGCTGTCAGATCTCCGGCTGTCCTATCTGCAGTGGTGGTCATGGTCACATCGCACCACCAAGGTCTGACACTTGCAATCAACTTCGGCGGCGGCCCGGCGTCGCCGGCCACGCACTCATACGGACGCCCGTCTCGCATGTTGAGAACGGTTTCCCGTCTGGTTGAACGGGCCGTTGACACGGGTGTAGTGTCTCGGTTGTGCAGCGACTCGTACTTATCGCCTAGCGCGTCATCGGCGGCAAATCCCGCAGACGACGCGCAAACCCTTCGTGCCCCGGGCACGAGGGGTTTTTTGTTGCGAAAGACGGTTCGAAGCACCACGGCAACGGGCACGAAGGCCCATTTCAGAAGGGGAATGTAGCGATGACTGATCGGCCTGCAGAAAGCGTGACGGGCGCGCAGTCCTTGGTTCGTTCACTTGAAGAGGTTGGCGCCGACGTCGTATTCGGCATTCCCGGTGGAGCAATCCTGCCTGCGTATGACCCGCTGTATGACTCCACGAGAGTCCGCCACATCCTGGTCCGCCACGAGCAGGGCGCCGGACATGCGGCAGAGGGTTACGCCCAGGCCACCGGACGGGTCGGGGTCTGCATGGCGACCTCTGGGCCGGGGGCCACGAACCTGGTCACCCCGATCGCCGACGCCTTCCTGGATTCGGTCCCGATCGTGGCCATAACCGGTCAGGTGCCGTTCCCGGCCATCGGTACCGACGCGTTCCAGGAAGCCGACATCTCGGGGATCACGCTGCCGATCACCAAGCACAACTTCCTGGTGCAGCACGCCGAGCAGATCCCGCAGACGATCGCCGAAGCCTTCCATCTGGCCATCACGGGACGCCCCGGCCCGGTTCTGGTCGACATCCCCAAGGACGTGCTGCAAGCGGCGACCTCCTTCTCGTGGCCACCGACGCTCGACCTGCCGGGCTACCGTCCGGTCCTCAAGCCGCATGGCAAGCAAATCCGCGAGGCGGCCAAGCTGATCGCAGCGGCACAGCGGCCGGTCCTCTATGTCGGCGGCGGGGTTCTCAAGGCGCATGCGACAGCGGAGTTGAAGAAGCTGGCCGAACTGACCGGCATCCCGCTGGTCACCACCTTGATGGCCCGCGGAGCCTTCCCGGACTCGCACCGCCAGCACCTGGGAATGCCCGGCATGCACGGCAGCGTCGCGGCCGTTACGGCCCTGCAGAAGGCGGATCTGCTGATCGCGCTCGGCACTCGCTTCGATGACCGGGTCACCGGCCGGCTCGAGTCCTTCGCTCCGCACGCGACGGTCATCCATGCCGACATCGATCCGGCCGAGATTGGCAAGAACCGGGTGGCAGAGGTGCCGATCGTCGGTGATGCCCGCGAGGTCATCACCGAGTTGATACCGGCGATCCAGGCTGAATACGCCGTGGGCAACCGCGCCGACCTCACGGGGTGGTGGCGTCAGGCCGACTCGTGGCGCGAGACCTACCCGCTGGGCTACGAGGTTCCTACCGACGGATCGCTTTCACCGCAGTACGTCATCGAGCGGCTGGGCAAGATCGCCGGGCCAGAGACGATCTTCACCTCCGGCGTCGGCCAGCACCAGATGTGGGCGGCACAGTTCATCTCCTACGAAAATCCCTACACCTGGTTGAACTCCGGTGGTGCGGGCACGATGGGCTATTCGGTGCCGGCCGCGATGGGTGCCAAGGTCGGCGCGCCGGACAAGCTGGTCTGGGCGATCGACGGCGATGGCTGCTTCCAGATGACGAACCAGGAACTTGCCACCTGCGCGATCGAGGGAATTCCGATCAAGGTTGCCGTGATCAACAACGGCAACCTGGGCATGGTGCGTCAATGGCAGACGCTGTTCTACGGCGAGCGCTACTCGAACACGAATCTGGGCACCCACGCCTTGCCCGATCCGACGAGCCTGTCCGGTGCCAAGCAACGGATTCCCGACTTTGTGAAACTTGCCGACGCGCTGGGTTGCGCCGGATTGCGGTGTGAGTCGCAGGCCGACGTCGATGCGACGATCGAGAAGGCGATGTCGATAAACGACCAGCCAGTCGTCGTCGACTTCACCGTCGGCAAGGACGCGATGGTGTGGCCGATGGTCGCGGCAGGCACGTCGAACGATGACATCCTGGCCGCCCGGGGGATCCGCCCCGAGTTCGAGCAAGAGGTCTGATCGTGAGCGACGATGCCCGTGAACTCCGCCGGATCGGCTTGATCGGCGGAACGTCGTGGGAGTCCACCGCCACCTACTATCGCCTGCTCAACGAGGCGGTTCGTGACGTGCGAGGCGGCTCGTCCAGTGCGGCAGTGACGATCCATTCCCTTGATTTCGCTCCGATCCATGCCGAGCAGGTGGCGGGTGACTGGGAGCTGATCGGCCGGCAACTCGCAGTGGCGGCGCAAGCCCTGCAGGCCGGCGGGGCCGAGGCGGTCGCGGTCTGCGCCAACACCCTGCACCTGGTGGGCGACGCGATCGCCGGGGCCGTCGACGTCCCGTTCGTCGATCTGATCGATCTGGTCGACCAGCGCTGCGCAAGTAGCGGTTGGGGCACGGTCGGCCTGCTCGCGACCGGCTACACCATGCGCTCACCGATGTATGCCGACCGCCTGGACAAATCAGGCATCGACGTAGTTATCCCTGACGAGCCCGACCTTCAACTGGTCCACGACGTCATCTACGACGAGCTGGTGCGTGGCATCGTCCTGCCCGAGTCGCGCGCGGCGTATCTCCAGGTGATCGAGCGGCTCGTGCGGCGCGGAGCGGACGCCGTCATCCTCGGCTGCACCGAGATCGGGATGCTGCTTCGCGATGGCGATGCGGCCGTACCGCTGCTGGACACCACGATCGTGCACTGCCAAGAGTTGACCCGGTTGATGCTGAGAGACGGCGAGCCATACTGATGAACGCTCGCGAGAACAGCGAGGAAACGACATGAGCATCCATACCCTGTCCGTCCTGGTCGAGAACAAGCCGGGCGTGCTCGCGCGCGTCTCCGGACTGTTTTCCAGGCGCGGTTTCAACATCGAGTCACTCGCGGTCGGGCCGACCGAGCATCCGGAGATCTCGCGGATCACCATCATGGTGTCGGTCGAGGGAAATGCGCTCGAGCAGGTGACCAAGCAGCTCAACAAGCTGATCAACGTCCTCAAGATCGTCGAGCTAGAACCGGCCAATGCCGTCCAGCGCGAGTTGTTGCTGGTCAAGGTCCGCGCCGACGAGACGACCCGACGCGGCGTGGTCGAGACGGCTGAGCTGTTCAAGGCGAAGGTCATCGACGTCGGGCCCGAGGCCCTGACCCTGGAGATCGTCGGGCCGCCTGCCAAGCTGGAGGCCGCGCTGAAGATGCTCGAGCCGTACGGGATCCGCGAGATGGTCCAGTCCGGAATGGTCGCGCTCGGCCGTGGTCCCCGCTCGATGACCCAGGCCGCGCTGCGCGCCGTGGAGCGAAGCGCCTGAGACTGTCGCGGCGCACGATGCCGCGAGCCGCAAGTAAGAGCAAACGCCTATGTCAGCAGGGCATGGGCTTGATGAGAGGGAACGCCAGCAGATGGCCGTGGAGATGTACTACGACGACGACGCAGACCTGTCGATCGTGCAGGGGCGCAAGGTCGCCGTGCTCGGTTTCGGTAGCCAGGGACACGCGCACGCGCTGAGCCTGCGTGACTCGGGGGTCGACGTGCGCGTCGGCCTGCCTGAAGGATCAAAGAGCCGGCCCAAGGCTGAGGAGGCCGGTCTGCGGGTGCTGACGCCGGCCGAGGCAGCGGCAGAGGCCGACCTCATCATGATCCTCGCGCCCGATCACAAGCAGCGTGCGCTGTATTCGGAGTCCGTCGAGCCGAACCTCAAGGACGGCGACGCCATCCTCTTCGGTCACGGGTTCAACATCCGGTTCGGCTACATCAAGCCGCCGGCAAACGTCGACGTCGCGATGGTCGCGCCGAAGGGTCCGGGTCATCTGGTCCGGCGGCAGTTCGTCGACGGCAAAGGCGTGCCGGTTCTGGTCGCAGTCGAGCAGGACGCTTCGGGCAACGCACTGCCACTTGCGCTCTCCTACGCCAAGGCGATCGGCGGGACCCGGGCCGGCGCGATCAAGACGACCTTCACCGAGGAGACCGAGACCGACCTGTTCGGTGAGCAGGCAGTGCTCTGCGGCGGTGCCTCGCAGCTGGTCATGTACGGCTTCGAGGTGCTGACCGAGGCCGGCTACGAGCCCGAGATCGCGTACTTCGAGTGCCTGCACGAGCTGAAGTTGATCGTGGACCTGATGTATGAGGGTGGCATCGCCAAGCAGCGCTGGTCGGTATCGGACACCGCGGAGTACGGAGATTACGTCTCGGGCCCGCGGGTGATCGACGAGCACGTGAAGGACAACATGCGCGGCGTGCTGGCCGATATCCAGAGCGGCGCCTTCGCCGCCCGCTTCATCGCCGACCAGGATGCGGGCGCGCCGGAGTTCAAGGCGCTGCGGGCCAAGGGGGAGCAGCACCCGATCGAAGAGACGGGACGCAAATTGCGCGGTCTGATGAGCTGGGTCAACAACGAGTCCGACAGCGACTACGTCGAGGGCACCGCTGCCCGCTGAACCATCACTGCCTGTCGTGGGGGGGGGGGGGGGGGGGGGG
>JAVEES010000280.1 GCA_030840285.1 Pseudonocardiales bacterium | reverse complement strand
AGGTGCCTCCTGGAAAGGGTGGGTGGCCGGTCGAACCGCGGCACAATGGCGCCACGGCCGACTGCCGGAGTGAACGGGGCGCCGCCGCAACGGCGGTCGATGCGGCGGCGCCCCCCCCGCCAGTCGTCAGCGCGCGGATCAGCCGTTCTGCGCGATGACCGCGGTGACGTTCTTCTGAACCGACGACAGGATGGTCTTCGGATCCGTCGTCGCCAGTTGTGCGAGCTTGGCGTCGTAGTCGCTGATTGCCTGTGCTCCACCGGCAAGTGCCAGGTCCGGGTGAGCGTTGTCGGCCTGTGACAGGAACGCGGCGTCATTCGGGAATGCCGCGGTCCACTTGTCCTTTGCCGACTCACGCGACGGCATCACACCGAAGGCCTTGGCAAAACCCATCTGCTGATCGACCGAGGTCAAGAAGTCGACGAGCTTGACGGCGTTGGCCTGGTTGGCGCTCTTGGCCGGGATCGCCCAGCAGTTCGTGAAGGAGTTGGTGGCCTTGGTGCCGGTCGGCCCGGCGGGAAGCTCGTAGACCTTGTACTTCACGCCGGGGTAGTCGCTCTTCATAGCGCCATCGATCCAGTTGCCGACGATCGTCATGGCGGCCTTGTTCTTGCCGAACGCCTCACCGTTCCAACCAGCACTCAGCGCCGAGGGGTACTTCATGCTGCCATCAGTTGCGAGCTTCTTGACATAGGTCAGCGCATCGACATTCTGCTCGCTGTCGAAGCCGGCGGACTTCTTGTCGTCGCTGATGAGCGTTCCGCCGTTCTGCAGCAAGAACTCATCGATACCCGAGTGGGTTGGGTCCAATGTCAGGCCGACCCGTCCGCCGGTGGTGAGCTTCTTGGCGACCGCTGCCAGCTGATCCCAGTTCTTCGGGACGTCGGCACTGCTCAGCCCGGCCTTGGCCCAGTCATCGGTGTTCACGACGAGGCCGAGGGTCGACCAGTCCTTGGGCGCGCAGTAGAACTTGTTGTCGTAGGTGAAGGATGCCTTCAGCGCGGGGAAGAAGTCGCTGGGATTGCTGACCTTGTCACCGTAGGCGTAGAGGGCCCCCGTCTTGGCGTAGTTCTGGAACGAGGAAGTGTCGAGGTAGAAGACGTCCGGCGGCGTGTTGGCTGCCATTCCCTGACTGATCTGCTGAGTCAGGTTCTGGGCGGCGGTGACCTCTACCTTCACACCGCTCTGCTGCGTGAACGCCGCCGCAGCCGCCTTGACGGCCGCCGTCTCGGCCGCGCCGGAGGAGCCGATGAGGACCTTCACAGTGCCCGACCCGGTGGATCCACTGCTGGACGTGCTGTTGCCGCTGAATCCCCCGCTGCTGCTGCTACAGGCAGCAGTCAATGCGATCAGGCCGGTTGCCATTGTGGCAACCGCAAGTCTGGTGTTTCGGATGTTCATTGTGTCCTTCCGGTGGTGGGGTAAAACGGCAGGTTGGAGGTATCCCGCACTCAGGGACGAGGCAGTGATCAGGTGCTGTCGCGAAGGACGAGGCGGGGCTTCATCAGCACCGGATCGGGAGGCAACGGCGACGGTTCCGGCTCGGTGAGAACCGTCTGCAACAGCTCCAGGCACGCCGCCGCGGCTTCCTGCAGCGGCTGGGCGACACTGGACAGGCCTATGACCGCCGCGGTGGGGGTGTCGTCGAATCCCACAATTGCCACGTCCTGGCCGGGACGCAGGTGCCGGGTGGTTACTTCGGTCCAGAGTCCGATGGCGAGGGTGTCTGCCACGCACACGAACGCCGTTGGAGGCTCGGCGAGATCGAGCAGCTCGCTCGCCGCCGCACGTCCGGCGCCGAGTTCGTTCAGCACCGCCGCCTGCAGCCCATCGGTTGCGATACCGGCTTCACGGCACGCGCGCAGGTAACCCTCGCGGCGATCATCGCCCACGCCGGAACCGGACGGCCAGCCGATGAACGCGATCCGGCGATGGCCTCGATCGATCAGCGCGCGGGTGGCGTCATAGGTCCCGGACGCGCCGTCGACGTCGACCCAGCCGTGGTGGGCAACGGTTCCCCACGGCCGTCCGAAGGTGACGAAAGCGGCCCCGCGCTCCGAGAGCCACGCCGTACGGGCGTCACCGAGGTGCGTGCCCGTCAGCACGAAGGCATCCACGTTGTGGTCTTCGGAGAGCTCGTCGTACTGGCGGATCTCATCGCCGTCGTCGCCGGCCGCGAACAGCAGTACCCGGTTATCCAGGCGCTGGGCCTCGATGGTCAGCGCGTGCAGGAAGGTATCCAGCACGATGCCACCAATCGGGTCCATCGGCGGAAAGACCGGCACCGCGACCAGCTGAGACCTGCGAGTTCGCAGCGCCCGGGCTCCGCGATGGGGGCGGTAGCCGACCTGCTCGATGACCGAGCGGACACGCTCCAGAGTGTCCGGGCGCACCAGATGAGGGGCGTTGAGCGCATTCGACACGGTCTGCCGGGAGACCTCGGCCAGCTGGGCGACGCTCTCCAGGGTGGGCCGGATCGGCTCTTGCCGGCGGCTCATCGCCACGTTTCCTCCTTCTCGCCCCGAGTCGCACCCGCCGATTTGATCGTTCAAATCTCCGCTAGAGTGACTCCGGGCGAGGACTACTGTCAAGCGTCTCGCCCAAAATTTGATCGATCAAGCCCGTACGCCCAGGGAGACCACCATGGCGAATACGATCCCTCGACAGCCTTGGCTGCACGGCCTCGTCACGACCCTTCGGGCACCGACCGTGGTGATGAGCGGTGCGGACGGGCAGGTCCGGGCCGAGGGTGCCCAGGGCGTCCTCTACGCCGACGTCCGGGTCCTCTCGCTGGCGATTCTCACGGTCGGCGGAATCGAGCCCACGCCGATCGCCGGTGGGTTCGCCGGGGCGGACACCGCTCGATTCACCGGCGTGCCACGTGAGCTCGACGACGAGACGGCGGACCCGCGGATTCTGCTGGACCGCCTTCGAAGCGTTACCGCTGATTCCGTGCGGGAGCAGGTGAAATTGACCTCGACGGCAAGCGGGCTGATCCGCACCGAGCTGCGGCTCCGGGTGGCCGCTGACCTCGCACGGATCGCTGATATCAAATCCGGATTGCCTTGCCAGGCCGAGGCATTCGAGGTTCGCGACGACACCGGTAGCCCCGTCCTGGAGTGGTCGGATGCCCAGGTCCGCAGCACGCTGAGCGCGACCGGTGCGACGCTTGACCGTTCCGGTCCCGATCACCAGGCCGAACTGTGCTGGTCGATCGAGCTCAGCCCGGGCCAGTCCAGCTACATCGAGTGGAGCCTTCAGCTGGCACCGACGGCGCCCGGCCCGGTCACCGGCGTCGACACACCCAGTCCGTGGACCGA
>JAVEES010000251.1 GCA_030840285.1 Pseudonocardiales bacterium | reverse complement strand
GCTCGCGCGGAGGAAGCGGTGCGAGAGCTCGCAGCCCTGTCGGTGCGCTTGCACACGGCCCTGGTTCAGGTCGGATTGCGCGACATCGTCGGATGAGCCGCATATCTACTGGCGGGTCAGCCGGCCGCGGGCGCGCCTGATGCTGTGAACTGTGGGGGACGGCATCCTGCCGCGTCGTCGAGAACCGGGCTAGCGGCTACGCTCGAAGGGCGGTGTACCGGTTAGTCGCACAGCTACCAGCAGGGGAGGGGACATGACACTGCATCCGTTGCAGGTTGTCGGAGTGCGCGTCGAGTTGCCGGCCAACCAACCCGTAGTGCTGCTCAAGGAAGCCGATGGCGTGCGGTACCTACCCATCTGGATCGGCGCGGTCGAAGCCTCGGCGATCGCATTCGAGCAGCAAGGCGTCCAAACCCCTCGCCCGCTGACCCACGATCTGCTGAAGGACGTCATCGGGGCACTCGGCGGCGAACTGGCCCAGGTTTCGATCGCTGAACTTCGCGACGACGTCTTCTACGCCGAGCTGCAGTTCACCGGCGGCGCGACCGTGAGCGCACGTCCCTCGGATGCGATCGCCCTCGCGCTGCGCACCGGGACGGCGATTGTCGGCGACGAGTCCGTTCTCGCGGCAGCCGGCATCTCGATCCCGGACGAGGACGAGGACGAGGTCGAGCGGTTTCGTGAGTTCCTCGACACGATTACCCCGGAGGATTTTGCCGGTTCGGAGGGTGACGAACCCCGGCCGGAGAACGGCTAGCGCACCTCAGAACCCTCGACCTGAGCTTGAAGGTTATCTTTTTTTACGACACGCCGCGCTCCGCGTTGACCATGCGGGTAGCAGCGGCATACCGTCGGTGAATACCCACGGTGCAATTCGCGGCCCAGAGCCCGACCACGGTTCCGGGGGACATGCATCTCGGGCTAGGAGAACGACGTGGACGAAACGCCGGAGCAGGGAACCCTGTTCGCGCAGCCGACGGTCGGCCCGGACGATTCCGTCGGTTACCGTGGCCCGACAGCATGCTCGGCCGCCGGGATCACCTACCGCCAGCTCGATTACTGGGCGCGGACCGAACTCGTCGTGCCATCCGTTCGCTCCGCGGCCGGTTCGGGTAGCCAGCGGCTGTACTCCTTCAAGGACATCCTCGTTCTCAAGGTCGTCAAGCGACTGCTCGACACGGGCGTCTCCCTGCAGAACATCCGCATCGCCGTCGAGGCTTTGCGTCAGCGCGGGGTCGAGGACCTGGCCCGGATCACCCTGCTGTCCGACGGCACCACGGTCTATGCCTGCACCTCCTCTGAAGAGGTCGTCGATCTGCTGCGCGGCGGCCAGGGCGTCTTCGGCATCGCAGTCAGCGGAGCGCTGCGTGAGCTGGCCGGTTCGCTGGCCTCGCTGCCGTCCGAGCGGACCGACGGAGCGGTCATCGATGCCGCGACCGATGAGCTCTCCCAGCGTCGCCTGCGTCGCAGCGCGACCGCCTGAACCGACCAGACTGGTATTCTTACTAGTACCGCAACACGCTCGTGGGAGAGCTCGCCCGGATCGTTCGGGCGGCGCCGAAGGGGCAATTTCCCCGCCAACCTCTCAGGCTCAAGGACCACGAGCGTAGGTAGCTCTGAAGGGCAGTGTTGCCCGACAGAGGGGGAGTTCTCCGGCCGTGACGGCCGTGGATCTCGCCCCGCTGTCTACCGCAGGAGCTAGCTCATGACCCAGCCCACAGCGAACCGGCTCATCCCATTCTCCGCCCGGCACATAGGTGTCACGGAGGACGCCGATCGCGACGTCATGCTCAAGGCGATCGGTTACGGGACACTCGACGAGCTGCTCAGTGCTGCTGTGCCGGACTCGATCCGCAGCCGCATCGAGCTAGCGCTTCCGCCAGCGTTGAGTGAGGCCGAGGTCGCCGCGGAGTTGCGCGCGCTGGCTGCCCGAAACGTAGCGCGGACGTCGATGATCGGTCTGGGTTACTACGACACCCTGACCCCGGCGGTTATCCGTCGCAATGTGCTGGAGAACCCAGCCTGGTACACCGCGTACACCCCTTATCAGCCAGAGATCAGCCAGGGCCGGCTGGAGGCACTGCTCAACTTCCAGACCATGGTCGGCGACCTGACCGGGCTGCCCACCGCAGGCGCGTCCCTGCTCGACGAAGGCACTGCCGCCGCGGAGGCGATGGCGCTGGCACACCGCACGGCCCCGGCCGCCAAGAAGGGCGCCGCAGTCTTCTTGATCGATGCGGACGCTTTCCCGCAGACCATCAACGTGGTCAAGACTCGTGCGGAGGCGCTCGGGCTCAAGGTCGAAGTCCGGGACCTGGCCGCGGGGCTGCCTGCGGAGGCCGAACTTGGCGATGCGATCTTCGGACTTCTGCTCCAGTACCCCGGTAGCTCGGGAAGAGTTAGCGACCTCTCGCCGATCATCCAGGCGGCGCAGGAGCGCGGCGCGGTGGTCGCGGTCGCGGCCGACCTTCTCGCGCTTACCCTGTTGACTCCGCCCGGGGAGTTCGGCGCGGACATCGCCGTGGGCACGAGCCAGCGATTCGGTGTACCGCTCGGCTTCGGTGGCCCGCACGCGGGTTACCTGGCCATCCGTGCCGGCCTGGAACGGCAGCTGCCGGGTCGGCTCGTCGGAGTGTCGGTCGATGCCGACGGCCGTCCGGCTTACCGGCTCGCGCTTCAGACCCGGGAGCAGCACATCCGGCGTGAAAAGGCGACGTCGAACATCTGCACCGCGCAGGTATTGCTCGCGGTCATGGCATCGATGTATGCCGTCTACCACGGGCCGGCCGGCCTGCGAGCGATTGCCGAGCACGTGCATGCTAAGGCGGCTCGCCTGGCAGCCGCGTTGCGGGCTGGTGGCGTCGAGGTGGCCACCGAGCACTTCTTCGACACGATCACCGTCCAGGTGCCCGGGCGCGCACGCCAGATCCTCGCTCGGGCGGACGAGCGCGGTGTCAATCTTCGCTTCATCGACGAGGACCAGCTCGGCCTCTCCTGCGACGAGGTGAGCACCGAGAAGGATCTGCGGTCCGTGCTGGAAGCCTTCGGGCTGCAGGCCGAATCGTTGCCTTCAGCTGTCGCGGCGGCGATCCCGGCGGCGCTGGCCAGGACTACGCAGTACCTGACCCACGCGGTGTTCAACACCCATCATTCCGAAACCTCGATGCTGCGATACCTGCGCCGCCTTGCCGATTCGGACTACGCACTCGATCGGGGCATGATCCCGCTGGGCTCCTGCACGATGAAGCTCAACGCGACCACCGAGATGGAGCCCGTCACCAATCCCGGTTTCGCGGACATCCACCCGTTCGCGCCCGAGGGGCAGTTCGACGGCTACGCACAACTCATCTCCGACCTGCAGGTCTGGTTGACCGAGATCACCGGCTACGACACGGTGTCGCTGCAACCGAACGCGGGCGCGCAGGGTGAGTTCGCCGGGCTGCTGGCGATCCACAACTATCACCGGAGTCGTGGTGACCATCAGCGCGATGTCTGCCTGATACCGGCCAGCGCCCACGGCACGAACGCAGCGTCAGCGGTGCTGGCGGGCATGAAGGTCGTCGTCGTCGCCACCAGTGGTGACGAGGGTGAGGTGGACCTGGACGACCTCAAGGCCAAGATCGACCAGTTCGCCGATCGGCTCGCGGCCATCATGGTTACCTACCCCTCGACGCATGGGGTCTTCGAGGACCACATCGGAGAGGTTTGCGCCCTCGTACACGCCGCTGGCGGCCAGGTTTACGTAGACGGTGCCAACCTCAACGCGATGGTCGGTCTGGCCCGCCCCGGTGCCTTCGGCGCGGACGTGTCGCACCTGAACCTGCACAAGACCTTCTGCATCCCGCACGGCGGGGGTGGGCCGGGAGTCGGTCCCGTCGCCGTGCGAGAGCACCTCGCGCCGTTCCTGCCCAATCACCCGCTCCAGCCGGCCGCCGGTCCGGCCACCGGCTCGGGTGCCATCTCCGCGGCGCCGTGGGGCTCGGCTTCGATCCTGCCGATCACCTGGGCTTACCTGAGGTTGATGGGGCCGGACGGGCTGACCGCTGCCACGGCTGCTGCGATCCTGTCCGCCAACTACATCTCCAGCCGGCTGAGGGAGTACTACCCGACGCTGTACACCGGCGAGCGCGGACTCGTCGCGCATGAATGCATCCTGGATCTGCGGCAGATCACCAAGGAAACCGGCGTGACCGTGGACGATGTCGCCAAGCGCCTCATCGACTACGGCTTCCATGCGCCGACGATGTCGTTCCCGGTTGCCGGGACGCTGATGGTGGAGCCGACCGAAAGCGAGAACCTGGTCGAGATAGACCGGTTCATCGATGCCATGATCGCTATCAGGGCCGAGATCGACCGGGTGGGAGCGGGGGACTGGCCCGTCAACGACAACCCGTTGCGCAATGCACCGCACACGGCCCAGAGCCTGGTCGGGGAGTGGACTCACCCGTACGAGCGGGAGGTGGCGGTGTACCCCACGGGGGTCGACCCGCGTTCGAAGTACTGGGCGCCGGTGCGCCGGATCGACGGTGCTTACGGGGACCGGAACCTGATGTGCTCATGCCCGCCGGTGGAGGACTACGCCTGAGCGGCAGTTGCCAGCCCTCAGGCGACGCGGTGCAGGGCAGCGGCCGTCAGGTCGGCCCGCCGAGCCTGTACGCAAGCGCCGTCCGGCAGGATCTCACCCGAGTCCTCGAACAGGACGACACCGTTGCAGAGCAGGCTCCAGCCTTGCTCAGGATGGCTCGCGACTACGTGCGCGGCGTCACGGTCGGCTCCCGCTGAATCTGGGCACTGCGGCTCGTGGATGCAACCCCCGCGTACGCCGTATACCGAACTGAACAGGTTGGCTCCTGTTGATGTCGGTCCGGACTCAATACTCATGACACTTCCCTTTTCAACTGCTCTGACTTCACTTGGCTGGCTGTGGCCTACCACACACCATTATCGCACTCTTCCGAGAACGATTTCAGCTTTCGCAACAGCTTGTGCGCTCAACTTCACCAATTCGCAATCTTTACTTTGCCCATACATCGGCAAAGCGGACGTGAACCTAAGCGCTACCGTTGAGATCCTGCTGAGCCGGTCTCGGGACTAAGTCCTGCCGTCCTGCTCCTGAGCACGGGCGAGCGTTTTGCTGTGGGGGACCCACGTCGCGAGATGAGCGGGGAAGCCCGCGGCCCGCGCCGATTCGACGACGTCGGGGTCATCGTCGACGAAGAGCACGATGTCGCGTCCGGAGAGTCGCTTGAGCGCTTCGACCTTGAACGTGCGAGCGGGCCGAAAATCGCTGTGCGGGCGCATGAGAAGCTCGCCGGTAGGCAGCTGCAGGTCTTCGAGCCACTGCTGGGTGACCGAGCGCAACCACGACGGCCGGCCGGTCAGCCAGGTGACCTCGTGCCCGTTGGCCAGGGCGGCGTGGACGAGATCGACCCCCGCCGTCAGGGCGACGTCGGCTTCGGCGGCGCCGAAGAAGGCACCCCAGTCCTTCGGGCGGCGCTCCAGATGATGCAGGCGATGCCGGACGTCGGCCACGACTCCGTCGATGTCGAACACGGCCAGCGTCACAGCAAGCAGCCTATTCGGTGGCACTGGGCCGCTAGACTCTAATGAACGTGGAGTTCCTCAACGGTGTTACGCCGTCTCATGATCTGACCTACGACGACGTCTTCATGGTCCCGCGTGCATCAGATCTTGCCTCGCGTTTCGACGTGGACCTGGCAACGGGGGACGGTAGCGGAGCGACGATCCCGCTGATAGTCGCGAACATGACGGCGGTCGCGGGCCGGCGGATGGCTGAGACTGTCGCGCGGCGCGGCGGTCTGGTGGTGCTTCCCCAAGACATCCCGGTCGAGGTCGTCGCAGAGGTAGTCAGCTGGGTGAAGGCTCGTCACCTCATCTACGACACGGCACTGCATCTAGCTCCGACCGACACAGTGTCAGACGCCTTGGCGCTGCTGCCCAAGCGCGCGCACGGAGCTGTGATAGTCGTGCTGGACGGCAAGCCGGTCGGCGTCGTGACCGAGCGCGATTGTGCCGGCGCCGATCGCTTTGCGCAGCTGAGCCAGATCATGTCCAACCGCCCGGTCAGCCTGCCATCCACCGTCAGCGCTCGGGAAGCATTCGACCTGCTGGCTGAGGAGCACCATCGACTGGCTCCGGTGGTTGACGGGAACGGATTGCTCGTCGGTGTGCTGACCCGTACGGCCGCTCTGCGCGCAACGCTCTACGAGCCGGCGACCGATGCCCGCGGACGGTTGCGGATCGCCGCCGCGCTCGGTGTCAACGGTGACGTGGCGAGCAAGGCTGAGAAACTCCTGGCCGCAGGCGTCGACGTGTTGGTTCTGGACACCGCGCACGGGCATCAGCAGCGAATGATCGAGGCGTTGAAGGCCGTCCGGGATCTGGGTCCAGCCGTCCCGCTCGTCGCGGGCAACGTGGTGTCGAGCGAAGGTGTGCTCGACCTGATCGATGCCGGCGCGGACATCGTCAAGGTCGGCGTCGGTCCTGGCGCGATGTGCACCACGCGAATGATGACGGGTGTCGGTCGCCCGCAGTTCTCCGCTGTGCTGGACTGTGCGAGGGCCGCCACTCAGCGCGGAAAGCACATCTGGGCGGACGGCGGTGTGCGCCACCCGCGCGACGTCGCGCTCGCCCTGGCGGCGGGGGCCTCGGCAGTCATGATCGGATCCTGGTTCGCCGGCACCTACGAATCCCCGGGTGACCTGCACATCGCCCCCGATGGACGCTCCTACAAGGAGAGCTTCGGGATGGCCTCAGCGCGGGCGGTGGCCAACCGTACGTCGGGGGAGACCGCGTTCGACCGGGCCCGCAAGGCGTTGTTCGAGGAGGGAATCTCCAGCGGCCGGATGTTCCTCGATCCGCTTCGTCCGGGCGTCGAAGATCTGATCGACGCGATCATCGCCGGGGTTCGCTCGTCGTTCACCTACGCCGGCGCGCGGAACATCGGGGAATTCGCCGAGCGCGCTCTGATCGGGATCCAGAGCGCCGCGGGCTATGCCGAAGGCAGGCCCCTGCAACAGGGCTGGTAGCCGCGAGATTGCCTTTTGGGCAGTTACAAGCCATCCTGAACATATGAACAATCGTTCAGGCATTGCGTCCGGGCCGGTGCCCGCGATCCCCGACGAGCGGGATATCGCCGATGCAGCCGACGTCTTCGGCCTGCTCGCCGACCCCGGCCGGCTTCGGCTGCTCGCGGCGCTCCGGGCCGGTGAGCTCAAGGTCGGCGAGCTGGCCGGGATCATCGGGCTGAGCGAATCGGCGACCTCCCATGCGCTGCGGCTGCTTCGGGCGCACCGGGTTGTGGAAGTGCGACGAGCTGGCCGGATGGCCTATTACCGGCTGGCCGATCTGCACGTCAGCCAGTTGCTCGATACGGCGCTGGCGCATGCCGGACATACCGAATTGATGCATCCGGAGCGGGAAGGCGGTGCGCGATGACGGGCCGACGCTCCGTTCCAGCACTCGACGGGCCGCCGCGCGATCCACATGACCACCAGCTTGCCGCGCCAGGTCACTCGCACGCGGGACACGTGCACGCGGCGGTCTCCGCGGAGACGGACCGGCGGTGGTTGTTCGCCTCACTCAGCGTCATCGTGGCGTTCATGGCCGGTGAGGTCGTGGTGGGACTCCTCGCCGGATCCCTGGCGCTGCTCGCGGACGCGGGCCACATGCTGACCGACGCGGGTGCTCTGGCGCTGGCGATCGTGGCTTCGAGGCTTGCGCAGCGTCCGGCGCGCGGTTCGTATACCTACGGCTTCGCTAGGGTGGACGCGGTGTCAGCGCAGGCCAATGGCATCACGTTGCTGTTGCTGGCCGGGTGGTTCGCCATTCAGGCCGTCCGGCGCCTGTTCTCCGCGCCTGAGGTGCAGGGCGGCCTGGTGCTGAGCGTCGCCCTGATCGGGATCGTCGCGAACCTGATCGCGGTCCTTCTTGCGAGCCAGGCGAATAAAGCCAGTCTCAATGTGCGCGGTGCGGTCGCGCACGTGGTCACCGACCTGTGGGCATTCGTGGCTACCGCAGTGGCCGGCGCAGTCATCCTGCTCACCGGCTGGAGCCGTGCCGACGCTGTCGCGTCCCTGGTCGTTGCCGCGCTGATGGTGTACTCGGGGCTTGGGCTGGTGCGAGCCGCCGGGAGGGTATTCCTTGAGGCTGCGCCGGCCGGGCTGACCCCACGGCTGATCGGGCAGGCCATGGCCGCTGCGGAGGGAGTGGTCGAGGTTCACGACCTGCATGTGTGGGACCTCGGCGGCTCGGAACCGGCGCTGTCGGCGCACGTCGTGGTCGATCCAGGACACGACTGCCACCGGGTCGCTGAATCGGTTCGCTCCTTGCTAGCAGTGGATCACGGGATCTCGCACGCGACCCTGCAAGCCGACCACAGCCACGACGGCGTGCAGGCCGCG
>JAVEES010000244.1 GCA_030840285.1 Pseudonocardiales bacterium | reverse complement strand
GCGAGCACGACCGGCGGGTCGACCGTGATCCGCCCACCGAGCGTCAGCGGCGCTGTGACCGCGGCAGGCAACTTCATGGCAGGACCTTCAGGTCGGTGTGGCGGGCGATGACCTCGAAGTCCCGGTCGCGATGCAACACCGAAACCCCGTTGCGGATCGCCACCGCCGCGATGAGGCAATCGGTCAGCATCCTGGGTGTCTCACCCGCTCGACGGCAGGTGCGGTATAGCAGAGCTGCGGCCTCGGCGTCGGCTCTGGGCAACTGTGGCAGAAACTCGCCCCGGTCCAATAACCGCCGCCACGATTCGACCTTCACGGGATCGGTTGTCCCGGCCAGCAGTTCGAGGAGCACCACATCCGTCGTCGCCGCAACACCGCGAGTGAGCGTCCTGCGCACGGCGACATCCGCGGAGCTACCCGTATTGCGGAGGAACTCGATCCACGCGGAGGTGTCGATCAGAACGGTCATTCGTCGAACGGGGTATAGCCGGGACGCAGCTGGGACAGGTCACCCTCCCAGCCACTGCCCTCCATCGCGAGCGCCTCCTCGATCGACATCGGCTTGCTGCGCAGCTTGTTGAGCGCGAAGTTGACCGCCTCACGCTTGGTGGCGAGGTGATAGGTCTTCATCACGTACTCGACGGCCTCGTCGTCCAGATCGATGTTGGTTCGTGCCATACACACCACCATACACCTCAAGGTGTATGCGGCCGACCCATCGGTTCAGCAGCCGGGCAGCCGCTCGGCCAGGTAGCCCTCAACCTTGTCCAGGGCGATGCGTTCCTGGGTCATGGTGTCGCGCTCGCGCACCGTCACGGCCTGGTCCTCGAGGGTGTCGAAGTCGATGGTGACGCAGAACGGCGTGCCGATCTCGTCCTGCCGCCGATACCGCTTGCCGATTGCCTGGGTCTCGTCGTACTCCACGTTCCAGTTCTGCCGCAGGCTCGCGGCCAGGTCCCGGGCCTTGGGCGAGAGGTCACCGTGCCGGGACAACGGCAGCACCGCGACCTTGATCGGGGCGAGCCGCTTGTCCAGCCGTAGCACGGTGCGCTTGTCGACACCGCCCTTGGTGTTGGGGGCTTCGTCCTCGGCGTAGGCATCGAGCAGGAAGGCCAGCGTTGCCCGGGTCAGACCTGCCGCGGGCTCGATCACGAACGGGCGGTAACGCTCGTTCGTCTCCGGGTCCAGGTAGCTCAGGTCGGTACCCGAATGCTCGGAGTGGGTACGCAGATCGAAATCGGTGCGGTTGGCGATGCCCTCGAGTTCGGCGAATTCGCTGCCACCGAACTGGAACCGGTACTCGATGTCGACGGTTCGCTTCGAGTAGTGCGAGAGCTTGTCCTTGGGATGCTCGAAGAAGCGCAGGTTCTGCTCCTGCATGCCCAGGCCCAGGTACCAATCCCAACGGGCCTGCAGCCAGTACTCGTGCCACTGCTCGTCCGAGCCCGGCGGTACGAAGAACTCCATTTCCATCTGCTCGAACTCGCGGGTTCGGAAGATGAAGTTGCCGGGCGTGATCTCGTTGCGAAAGGACTTACCGGTCTGCGCGATGCCGAAGGGCGGCTTCTTGCGCGACGTGGTCATCACGTTCTTGAAGTTGAGGAAGATGCCTTGCGCGGTCTCCGGACGCAGGTAGGCAAGGCCTGACTCGTCCTCCACCGGACCGAGGAAGGTCTTGAGCAGACCGGAGAACTCGCGCGGCTCGGTCCAGGTGTTGCGCTGACCGCAGTTGGGGCACGCGATCTCGGACAGGCCTTCGAGACCCGTTCCCGCTACCTTGCGACCCTTCTTCGCCTCGAACTCCTCGATCAGGTGATCGGCCCGGTAACGCTTGTGACAGTTCGTGCACTCGGTGAGCGGATCGGTGAAGGTCGCGACGTGGCCCGAGGCCTCCCACACGGCCGGGGGCAGGATCACCGCCGAATCGAGGCCGACGACGTCGTCGCGGGTGGTGACCATGGTGCGCCACCACTGGCGCCGGATGTTCTCCTTCAGCTCCACACCGAGCGGCCCGTAATCCCACGCCGAGCGCGTCCCGCCGTAGATCTCGGCAGCCGGGAACACGAAGCCACGACGCTTCGCGAGGCTGACGACGGCTTCATTACGGTCGACGGGCACGAGGGAACTCCATCACGGACGATTTACCAGCGGAGCGCCCAGAATATCGGCAGCCGCCCCATCTGTTTCAGCGCGCCCGCCGAACTCGGCACCGCGATTGCTCCGGCGCGACTCCCACGCGGAGAAACCGGCCGAAACCCCGCCGGCCAGCAGCCATCCCAGCACGATGTCGAATACATAGTGCTCAGCGCCGTAGACCAGCGCGAAGGCCATCACGATCGGGTAGGCCGCAACCAGCGGACGCCACCGTTTGCGAACCCTCGGCCACAGGAAGATCGCTATCAGCGCGGTCGTCGCGGCATGCAGGGACGGCACGGCCGCGACCTGGTTGACGCCCGCCTGGCCTTCGTCGATCAACGCGCTGGCTTGCGGCAGGCCGAGCTTGAGCCAGCCGCGGTTGGAGATCCGCTCGACCCACGGCGCGGCACCCGCCCGGTAGTCGGTGCGGCTGCCGAGCAGTCCGCCGCCCGCCGAGCCGGGTTTCGCGTACAGGCATCCGGGATCAGACGGGCCGGTGGCCACCTCCGCGGCCGTGCACTGGGAGGCTGCCCACGGCGGCGCGGCGGGGAAGATGATGAATCCGGCCAGCCCGATGAAGGCCATCGTGACGAACCTCAGGACGAACCTGCGCCACTCGGCACGCGCCCGTAGCCACAGCACGCCCGCCAGCGCGTACGGCGCGATGAAGTAGGAGATGTAGACGAGGCTGACGATCACCTCCCACCAGGGCGCGAACGGTGCCTTGAGCTTGGCTTGCAGCCACACCGTGGGATCGGTGCCGCCGAACAGCCAGCGATCGAAATTGATCTGGAAGTACCACTCGGTCGGCCTGCCCAGCAGCGAGGCGGCACCCCTGCTCAGGTCATAGAGGAACAGCACCACCAGGAAGGGCAGCCAGTCCCGGATCACCGCGACGGCCCGGCGGCGTCCGATACTCGCGGTAATCAGGCCAGCACACACGATGATGAACAACCGCGTGTAGTCGATCGCCAGGCCCTCGGTGGCTGTCCAGAGGATCACGCCGAGTACCCACGCCGCGATGGCGATCAGCCTGACGGTTCGCAAGCGGCCGGCGCGTGCGACGTCCTCGTCGGTTGCCGACAGGAGTCTCACCCCTTCCGCTCGCCCGTGGTTTCTTAGAAAAGTAGTCCCTCCGTGGTCGCGCCACACACTCACGGTGACCAGCGTCGGGATTTTTACCGCTCGTCCGGCGCGCGATCGCTGTCGCGGACTTCCTGAATGCCTTCCGGGCCGGCCCACACGAGCTGTTCGAACGCGCTCGGCTGGTCGAGTGCCTGGGCCATCAGCGGTGTGAGCAACAACCTGACGTCGTAGCCGCCCAGTCCACGGCGGTAGGCCCCGACCGATTCCCATTCGGTGAGCAGCACCCAGGCGTCCTCGTCGTCAGTGGAGCGCCCCAGGCTTCCCCGGATGAAGCCCGCTCGCTCGGCCAGAGCGGCCAGTACGGCTTGGCCCCGATCGCGAAACGACGAGCCGTCCTCGGTCGGGCGGAACTGCAGGATCCCGATCATGGCTGCACTCCGGTGGCGGCGGGCGGCAGCGGGGCGTTGACGGCGCCCCCGTAACGCCGATCGCGACGCGCGTAGTCGCTGCAAGCCGCCCACAGGTGACGCCGATCGAAGTCCGGCCACGGCGTGTCGAGGAACATCAGTTCGGCGTAGGCGGATTGCCACAGCAAGAAATTCGAGGTGCGCTGCTCGCCGGACGTCCGGATGAACAGGTCGACATCTGGCAGGTCCGGCTCATCCAGGAACCTGGCGAAGGTCTTCTCGTCGATCTTGTCCGGCTTGATCCCGCCCTGGGCAGCCAGCGCGGCGATCTTGCGGGTGGCGTCCACGATCTCAGCCCGTCCACCGTAGTTGACGCAGAACTGAAGGGTGAGCCGATCGTTGTGCTGGGTGAACCGCTCGGCGTCCTCGAGCTGGCTCAGGACGGTCCGCCACAGCCGAGGTCTACGGCCGGCCCAGCGGATTCGCACGCCGAGTTCGTTGAGCTCGTCGCGCCGCCGGCGGATCACGTCCTTGTTGAAGCCCATCAGGAAGCGCACTTCCTCCGGTGAACGGCGCCAGTTCTCGGTCGAGAAGGCATAGGCCGAGATGACCTTGACGCCGATCTCCATGGCGCCGAACAGCACATCCATGAGGGCGCCCTCGCCGGCCCGGTGCCCTTCGGTACGGGGCAACCCGCGCTGGTTTGCCCACCGGCCGTTGCCATCCATCACGATGGCGATGTGGCGTGGTACGAGTTCGGCGGGCAGTTGCGGTGCACGGGCACCGGACGGATGCGGCGGCGGCGCCGGCCAGTGCTCGGGCATCATGCCACCGTAGTCTGCCGAGCTTGAGCTATCAGCGATCGACCAGTGGCAGCGATCGGATTCCCTTTTCCAGATGCCATTGCAGATGTGCCGCGATCAGCCCGCTGGCCTCGCGGCAGGCCGGCCCGCCGGCCGCGTCCGCGCTCGACCAGTCGCCGCCCAGCAGCGCCGCCATGAGCCGCAGCGCCTCGAGCTGGGGCCTGGCGCTGCCGGCGGGCCTGCAGTTGGGACAGACGGTTCCGCCGGCCGCGATGTGAAAGGCGGCATGCGGTCCGGGCGCCGAGCAGACCGCGCAATCGGTCAGCGCGGGCTCCCAGCCGGCCAGCGACATGGAGCGGATCAGGAAGGCGTCCAGAATCAGGGACGGATCGTGCTCACCGCCGGCGAGCGAGCGCAGTGCGCCGACGAGCAGCAGGTACTGGCGAAGCGCCGGCTCACCCTCTTCGGCGGTGAACCGCTCGGCCGTCTCGCAGATCGCCACCGCGGCAGTCCAGGCGGCGTAGTCGCCGGATACCTTTGCCCCGTAGTTCTCGACCGTCTCGACCTGGGTCACCAGGTCCAGGCCGGTGCCACGGGGATGGCCTCGCTCGGCGTCGGGCTCGGCGGTGCGGGTATGCAGCTGGACGTCGATGTGGCTGCCCGGCTCAAGCCTTGCGCCATAACGCGACATCGTGCGGCGAACGCCCTTGCCGACCGCCCGGATGCGCCCGTGCCGCCGGGTCAGCATGGTGACGATCCGGTCTGCCTCGCCCAGCTTGTGGACGCGCAACACCACGGCTTCGTCACGATAGAGCGGCACGGTTCAAACCTAGCCGACCGGGACCGCCCGAGCCGGCGAACTCGCGGAGCGCAGCCGAACCGCCAGTCCCACCGCGAATGCGGCCGATACCAGGGCGCAACCGATGGGTACCCAGAAGGCCAGATGGGCGCCGTGCGAGTCGGCGATCCGGCCCACCAGCGCAGCGCCGAATCCGTAGCCAACGGAGAGCCCGGTCCCGATCCAGGTCAGCCCTTCGGTCAGCGCCCGGGCTGGCACGATCGAGTCCACCAGGCCGAACGCGCCGATCAGGGTCGGTGCGATGCCAAGACCCACGACGGCGGTGCACAGTGCCAGCAGCGGAATGCTGTCGGCGGCGAGATAGAGGAAGGGCAGCAAGCCGAACACGACAGCGCTGCACACGAATCTGGTCAGCAACGGCGTGCGCCAGTGCCGGCCACCGTAGAGGAGCCCGGCCAGCGCGGAACCGCCCGCGAAGCAGGCCACCACCCATCCGGCGCTGGTCCGATGCCCGTGCTGATCGCAGAAGGCAACCATCACGACCTCGGCGGCGCCGAACACCGCGCCCATGAACACCATGACGAGCGTGATGAGCAGCATGCCCCGATGCCGTAAGGCCGAACCTCGCCGCTCCCCAGCCTGGTGCTCACCGACCGGCGGCTCGGTGGCGCGTTGCCGGCTCAGCCACACCGAGCCGCTGCTGACCAGGATCAGCGCCACCGCCAGCGTCACCGCGGGATCAGCGTGGGTTGCCAGCACCGTCGCGGTGAGCGGCCCGAGCACGAAGATCAACTCGTCCAGGGTCGATTCGACCGAGTAGGCGGTCGAGCGTTCGGCAGACTCACCGGGCCACAGGTGCGACCAGCGCGCGCGAACCAGCGCATCGACGTTGAGCAGGGTCAATCCCATTACCAGGGCGGGCGCGGGCAGGGTCCACAACGGTGCTCCGGTGGCGACCAGGATCCCGAAGATGACGGTCACGGCAAGATGTGCGGCCAGGAACGGCGGCAGTACCCGGTGCTGACCGAGCCGGTCGACGAGCGTGCCGGCGAACGGGTTGCCCACCGCGCCGCCGATCACGTAGCAGCCACTCACCACGCCGGCAAAGCCGTATTCGCCGGTACGCCCCGAGATGATCAGCACGATAGCGATCGGGTACACCGCCATCGGCAGCCGGAACACGAATCCGGCGGCCGAGAAAGCTGCTGCCCCGGGTGGGGCGAAGGCAGCTTTGTACTTATTCAGCAAGAGATATCACGATCAGAATCCCAGTCTGTCGAGCTTCTTCGGGTCGCGTTGCCACTCACCGATCACCGAAACGTGCAAGTCGAGGTGGACCCGGCGATCGAGCATCGCCTCGATGCCGCGCCGCGCGTTCGTCCCGATGTCGCGCAATCGCAGGCCACCCTTGCCCAGCACGATCGGCTTCTGCGAGCTGCGCTCCAGGTGCAGGGTCGCGAAGATCTCGAGCAGAGCGGGCCGCTCGTTCATCTCCTCGATAGTGACCGCGATCGAGTGCGGCAGCTCGTCGCGGACCTCAGCGAGCGCGGCCTCCCGGATCAGCTCGGCGATCCGGGCCTCATCGGTCTCATCGGTCGACATCCCGTCCGGATACAGCTTCGGTCCGGGCGGCAGCGCGCCGATCAGCAGGCCGGCCAGCAGCTCGACCTGGTCGCCGGCCACCGCCGAGACAGGCACGATGTCGGTGAAGTCGCCCAGCTCGCTGACGGCCATCAATTGCTCGGCGAGCCGGGACTTGGACGCCTTGTCGGTCTTGGTGACGATGGCGACGACGGGCGCGCTGACCGAGGCCAGCTCGGCGGCGATGTACCGATCGCCTGGCCCCACCCGCTGGTCGGCGGGCACGCAGAAGCCGATCACGTCCACCTCCTCGAGCGTGTTGCGCACGACGTCGTTGAGCCGCTCACCCAGCAGGGTGCGCGGGCGGTGCAATCCCGGGGTGTCCACGATCACCAGCTGTCCGTCTGGGCGATTGAGGACGCCTCTGACCGCGCGGCGGGTCGTCTGCGGCTTGTCGGAGGTGATGACGATCTTGGAACCGACCAGCGCGTTGGTCAAGGTCGATTTTCCCGCGTTCGGTCGACCGACGAAGGCGCAGAAGCCGGAGCGGAAGTTGTCGTTCACCGGCTCAGTCTCTCAGTACGGCTTGGCCTCT
>JAVEES010000233.1 GCA_030840285.1 Pseudonocardiales bacterium | reverse complement strand
TCGGTCCCTCGTCGTCGCCGCTTTCGGGCATGTCTCTGGCGAACAGCACTGTTCGCCCAGTCTTCGATTTGCACCCACGGCGAGCGTGTGGCCGATCGCACCGGTCGGGTTCGGGACCTCGCCCTCGTAGACGAAGTGGCCGTCGAGGAACTTCACCGCGGCAAGGATCGCCTTCGATAGCTGTTCCGCCTCATCCTTGGTGAACTCCCAGCGATCGATGCGGATCACTTCGCCGCTCGCGGGATTCCAGCCGGCCTCCACGTCGACATCGACCCAGAAGTCCGTTGGCCGGTAGTAGACCTGAGGTATCCGCCAAGACTTGATCGGCTCGAACAGCTCCTCGAGCTCGCTGTGGGGGTTGATCGGGTGAATGGTCACGTCTAGTTCCTTCGGTTCGAGGTGAGATGGGTGAAGTACGGGGCAGTGAGCGAGCGTCAGTAACGCAAGTGACGCATCATCTGTATGGGCACTGTTGCGTTGATGTCACGTGGACACGTGCTAACGCGGCGGGATGGCCGAATCGGCGGGTCAAAGGGTGGGTGCGAGTTCGGCGAACGCGATGCGGAGCCGATCGTGTAGCGGTACGTCGACGGTGAGTTCGTAATGTCCCCGGCGCAGGTTCTGCACGAAGGCGTGACCGGCTGCGATCGTGCTGGCGGAGCGCATTCGCTTCAGCCCGCGCATCGGCCGCAGTCGGGCTTTGAGCCGACCGTGGTCAGCTTCGACGACGTTGTTGGCGTACAGCTCCTGGACGTGCCGAGCACGCGGGGCGTGCTCGTCGATGACACGCGGATAGACCGGCGCCCGGTCGGTGGTGACCTCGACGGGAGCGGGACCGAAGGTCAGCGCGCGGGCGAAGAACGCCCGCGCAGTCGCGCCATCGCGACGCGCGGACATGAGCACATCGATCACCTGGCCATGCTGGTCGACCGCGTGGTAGAGGTAGGTCCAGCGGCCCGCGACCTTGACGTAGGTCTCGTCGACGAACCAGCGATCACCGGTGGCATGGCGGCTCGGGCGAGCGGCGTCGATGAGCTCCGAGGTGAAGGTCTGGACCCAACGGTAGATCGTCACGTGATCGACTTCGATGCCGCGCTCGGCAAGCAATTCCTCGACGTCGCGGTAGGACAGACCGTAGCGCAGATACCAACGCACCGCGACGGCAATCACCTCACGCAGAAACCGGTACCCAACAGGAGGAGACGATGACATCAACCTCGAGCTGATCATCGCTTCAGTCTCCCTGACATCGGCCGCCCACCGTCAACGCAACAGTGCCGTTGAACGCTCCACCCGCTTCGTGATGCTTGCGCATCTAACGAACGGCTACGCCACCGAGCAGGTCAAGGACGCTCTCATCGCCACGATCACGACCCTGCCGGCCCACTTGCGCAGGTCGTTGACCTGGGACGAGGGCACGGAGATGGGGTCCCACAATCGTCCGCTGCCACGCATCCACTCAACCCCAATGATGGTGGTTGGCGCCCGCCCTGTGTCGCGGCCCTGACGCGCCTCCGCCGGACGACACGTTGGGCGACTGCGGCAGCAGACATGGACGGCACGGTGCAGCTGCCGGGCGCCGTCCGGCCGCCCCGTTGGATGGGGCCGACGATCCGGACCCTGGAGTTTCGGATGACCGCATCACCTCGCCGCACGCCTGCGGCTGCCGCGCGGCGTTTGCGAGCAGCCAAGTCTGAGAAGCCAGGGCACGTGCTCCCGGCTGAGCTGCATGGCATCGCGGATCGCTTTATACCGCAGGGGCATGTCGCCTCGCGATGGGAAACGATCGGACCGCTGGTTGTCGAGGTGTTGACGCGATCGAACGTCCGGGGGGTTGACAGCTTCCGGAAGGCTCTGACGCACGTCGGGTATTTCTTGGCATGGGCAGACGATGAGGGCCTGCCGCTCGAGATTGCATCGGTCATGCGGCAGAACATCGACGAATACACGCGCGTCGGCATGGCTGGCTCGTCGGAAAAGTCGCGGGCGGACCGGCGAGCACGACTGCGCCGGATCGCTGACCATGTCAACCCAGGGCAGGCGCCCGACCGCGGGATTTCGATCGCGAAACCGTCGCTGAAGCCGCCCTACAGCCCCGTGGAGATGGCCCGGATCCTGCGGGCGGCGCGCACGCAACCGACCCCGGCGCAGCGGCGCAAACTGAGCCTGTGTGTGGCGCTCGGAGCCGGTGCGGGGCTGGACTCCCCCGACCTGCGCTCACTCCGCAGGCAGCACCTCATCGATCAGGGCCGAGCCGGCATAACCATCGCTGTACCCGGAGTCAGGTCCCGGACCGTTACCTTGTTCGGCAACTACGAAGAACTGCTCCGCGACGCGCTGGACCGCACCGACCCCGACGCGCTTGTCCTGGGCAGCGAGGAGGACCGGCGCAACATCGCCGCCCGGGCGATCGGTGAGGCGGTCATCGTGGGCGACTGCCCGCGCATCGAGCAGTCGCGGCTGCGCTCGACCTGGCTCGCGCGGATGCTGTCCCTGCCGGTCCCGCTCCGCGTGCTGCTCCCCGCGGCCGGCCTGCAAACCGGACGCACCCTCGGTGACCTGCT
>JAVEES010000232.1 GCA_030840285.1 Pseudonocardiales bacterium | reverse complement strand
AGGCAGCGGCGTTGCTGAAGTGGGGATTCGCCCTCAAGGCCGGCACCGCACCGATCGGCACGCTGGCGGGCCCGATCCGGCCCGGTAGCGGCGCCTCGGGATCCGGTGCGCCGCCCTCAAATCCGGTGCAGAATCCGGTGATGAACGGGGTGCCGAGCAACGCCCTGCTCGCAGCGCCGGACCGTCCGGTCACCGGCGGTCAGCCGACGAGCGTTCAGGCGGCCGGGGTCATCGCGGGTGCGCTCGCCCTCGGTGTCGGCGGCGTTGCAGCGCTGCGGCGGAGGCGGCGCCGATCGCCACGCCAGTACTGACCAGTCCTGCGGCCACCCCGACCGGCGAGAGCCGTGAGACGTGCCGCGGTGCGGGCTCCGCCGGCCGCTGCCGCGCCGGAATCTCTTCCGTCAGCAGCTCCGGCTCCGAGGCGGGTACCGCGGTCCCCGCCCAGGCCACGCAGTAGAGCAGGTAGCGCGACACCAGGTCGATCCACACCAGGATGCCCACGACCGGCCCTATCGCGGCGCCCGCCGGGGACTTGACGACCCGGGCGATGTAGTACGTCCCCGCGATCTTGAGCACCTCGAAGCCAACGGCGGCAAGCAGGGTGGCCCGTACCGCGGTGCGGCGCGCGACCTGAACGTCGGGCAGCCGGATGAGCAGCCAGCCGAAGACGACCATGCTGCCCAGGATGCCCAGGACGATTCCGAGGGCAGCGGTCACCGCCGAGGCGCCCGCGACGTCGAGTTTCAGCTGGCGCAGCAGCCAACCACCAGCGGCCGTACCCGCGGCAGTGAGGCCGACCGAGACCACGACACCGAGGCCGAGGCCCGCTAGCACCAGCAGGTCCGCGAGCTTGGCCTTGATCAGATTGCGCTTGGCCGGGGGCAAGCCCCAGACCGTGTCGATCGCCACCCGCAGGTTCGCGATCCAGCCGAGGCCCGCGAACAGCACTCCTGCCAGGCCGATCAGGCCCACGCTGGTTCGGTTGCGAATCGCCCCGTTGATAGCTCCTTTGAGGGTGTCACCGAACGGCCCAGGCACGTTGCGATAGATCGCGGCGAAGAGGCTGTCCTGCAAACCCTGGTGGGCGGCGAGCACGTAGGCGACGATCGAAACGCCCAGCAGTACCAAGGGAAAGATCGCGAGGAAGCTGAAATAGGTGATGGCTGCCGCGAGGTGGTCGCCGTGGTTGCTCTTGTAGTGCTGGTACGCCCGGACGAGATGGGCGATTGCCGGGCGTCGCTCCTTCAGCGAGCGCCAGGCGTCTGACGCGCGGCGCCGCAGCCTGCCGAACGTGACGGGGTTCGCCACGCCTCAACCACCGGCCAGCGGGAATTCGCGATAGACATGCCACGCGCCGGTGCTGTCCTGGGAATACATCACGAATCGGTCCACCGGGAACTGGGCGATGAAGTCGCGCAGCGCGTCATAGGCCAGGTCGAGTTGCTCATCGTCCAGGTCGTGGGCGACCGTGACGTGCGGATGGTAGGGAAACTCGACCTCGCGGTGGACCGGGTCCGCGCGGATCGTCCGCTCCAGCAGCTCGCACTCGACGATGCCCGCCGAGACCTGCACGAAGACCACCTGAGACACCGGACGGAAGGTGCCGGTCCCGGACAGCCGCATGGAGAAGGCGGTCTGCTGCTCGGCGGCTCGCTCCAGATGTTTCTCGACCACGTCCAGCTGCTGGACGAGGAACTCCGTCGGCGGCAGCAACGTCACGTGCGTCGGGATCTTGCCGGCCTCGGGGTCACCGACCCGCTTGCGCCACTCCGAAAGCACCGAGGCATGCGGCTCGGGAATCGCAACAGCGACCCCGATGGTTATCTTGTCGGTCATCGCCCGTCACCCTACTGCGCCGGCACTCTGCTGTCCGCCTTGTTCGGGACGATCAGTGGTTGCCGGCGGGCCCGACGGCGGCAGGAAACCAACCTTGGCGTAGGCATCGATGCAGGTGGCCGAGGCAACTGCTCGCGCCTTGGCCGCGCCGTGGGCCAGGATTCGATCCAGTTCCGCGGGGTCTGCCAGCAGCTCGCCGGTCCGGGCCGCGAAGGGCTCGGCGAAGGCTATGACGGCCTCGGCCACGGCGGCCTTGAGGTGGCCGTAGCCCTGCCCCGCGAAATCGTCGGCGACCTTGGCCGGGGTCGAATCGGTGAAGGCAGCGTGGATCGTCAACAGATTGGACAGGCCCGGCTTGGCCTCAGGGTCGTAGCGGATCTCGCCGTCGGCATCGGTCACGGCACGCTTGATCTTCTTGGTGATCGTGGCAGGGTCGTCTGAAAGATAGATCGTCCCGGCATCGGCGCGGGACTTCGACATCTTCGCTGACGGCTCCTGCAGATCGAGGATTTTCGCCGCCGCCTTGGGGATGTAGGCGTCGGGCACCACGAACGTCTGGCCATAGCGGGTGTTGAATCGCTGAGCCAGCGTGCGGGTCAGCTCGAGATGTTGACGCTGGTCCTCGCCGACCGGCACGTAATTGGCTTGGTACAGCAGGATGTCGGCCGCCTGCAGGATCGGGTAGGTGAACAGCCCGACGCCCTGCCGGTCGACGCCTGACTTGGCTGACTTGTCCTTGAACTGGGTCATCCGGTTGGCCTCACCGAAACCCGTCAGGCACTCCAGCACCCAGGACAGCTGCGGATGCTCGGCAAGGTGGGACTGGACGAACAGCGCGCACCGATCGGGATTCAGGCCCGCCGCGAGCAACTGCGCCGTGACGATCCGGGTGCGCTGGCGCAATGCCTCGGGCTCGGGCGGATCGAGGGTTATGGCATGCAGGTCTACGACGCAGTAGTAGGCGTCGAATTCGTCCTGCATGTCGACCCAGTTACGCACCGCGCCGAGGTAGTTACCGAGCTGCATGGAATCGCCGGTCGGCTGGATTCCGGACAGAACACGCTGCTTGCTGGTCGTCACGAGGGTCAATACTTGCATCTGCCGACGGCCAGGGTCTGGCACCCCACCGTCACGAGGCGCAGGCGACCGGCGTGCTCAGCGTCGGGGCCGGGCTCGGGGCGACGCTGCCCGAGGAGGTCGCCGCTCCCGAGGCGGTGGCCGATGCCGAGCCGGTGGGCACCGCAGCGGAGGTCCCGGTGGGCGACGGAGGCTCGCCGCCAGCCGCGCCGCCGGTCGGTTCGCCGGTGGCCGTGGGCGCGATCGAGCAGCTGGACGTCGGCGAGTCGGACGCCGTCGGGCCGGTGGATCGGGTGGCGGTCGCGGTCGCCGTCGGGCTGGCTGACACCGTGGACTGGGTGGGCTGGGGGCTGTCGGACGGGGCAGGGCTGGACGACGCGGCGGTCTCGGACGGGGCAGGGCTGGAAGGGGCAGGGCTGGACGAGGCAGGGGTCGTGGTCACACCCGCC
>JAVEES010000138.1 GCA_030840285.1 Pseudonocardiales bacterium | reverse complement strand
CGAAACCTGCCTGGAACTTGTTGTCGTAGCCGACGCTCGACTGGAAGACGAAACGGTCCTCCTTGTCGAAGTGCATTTCGGGAACCATGTTGATTTGAAAGCATTTCGTGCCGCTCTTGAGGGCGTCGCGGTATGCGTTCTCCATGGTCGCGAAGTCGCCGCCACTGTCGACCACTAGGGCGTCATACTTCTGCGACGCGAGGTTCTGGATGATCTGGATCAGCGCTTGAGTCGAGTTGAAGCTGTTCTGCGCAGGGGTCTGCCGCTTGTAGGCCCACTTGACTCCGTAGGCGGTTTCCAGCTCGTACATGCGCTGGAACATCGCGCCCTCGATCTGGGTGAAGAACTCGGCGAGGAAGGTGGGCGTGAACCCCAGCTTGATCGTGCGTCCGGCCGTCTTGGTCCGCACCAAGTCGTCGTACGTCGAGAAGCCGGTAAGCGCACCACCCGCCGCGCCCGCGCCCGCGCCCGCGCCTGAAGGTGCCGAGCTGGTGGCCGCGTCGGCGCTCTTGTTCTTGCCGGGCGTACACGCGCTCAGCAGGGCACTCGATCCGACGATGCCGCCGGCAACCAGCCCGGCGTTGCGCAGGAACGAACGCCGTGAGGCTCCCGACTCCGACTCGGCTTCGGGCGACTCATTCGTGTCCATAGGGGTACTCCTTCTTGAACGTGCCGACATGTGGCCGGCTAACGAGCCGTGGCAGCCGTTGTGGCGGCGACGGGTTGTATCGGGATCTGAACTACGCGGGAGCGAAGCAACGTGCTGGCGCGGTCGAGAACCACGCTGAGCAGCAGGATCAATCCGGTCACGACCTGTTGCCAGGTCGGGTCGACGCCGGCGATGTTCATGGCGTTGGCAGTGACGGCGAGCGTGAGGGTGCCGATCACCGCACCGATCGCTCGGCCCCGACCACCCGAGAGCGCGGCGCCGCCGATGATCGCCGCGGCGATCGCATACACCTCGTATCCGGTGCCGAGGTCCGGCGCGACCGCGGTGGTCTGCCCGGCCAGCAGCACGCCCGCGACGCCGGCGAGCAGGCCGCTGCACACGTAGGCCAGCAGGCGAACCCGAGGCACCGATACCCCGGACAGCATCGCCCCGTGGCTGTTGCTGCCCACCCCGTACAGGTGGCGCCCGAACGGCGTGAATCGCAGGGTGACCGCGACGATCAGCGTCGCGACCAGGGCGACGATGATGGGCACGGTCAGGTAGCCCAGCGGCCGTCGCAGGCCGCCGATGACGAAGTACGTGTCGGTCATATAGTCAAGGAACGGCGTGCCGGCGGTCCACAGGTACAGAAGGCCGCGTGCTACCCCGAACATCGCCAGGGTGGCAACGAAGTCCGGCAGGCCCAGCTTGGTAATGATGAGCCCGTTCACCATGCCCAGGCCCGCGCCGGCGGCTACCGCGAGCAGCATCGCGATAACCATCGGCACGCCGTCGATCATGAGCTTGGCCACCACACCGGCGCACAAGCCCATCACCGAGCCGACCGACAGGTCGATACCGCCGCTGATCAGAACGATCGTCATGCCGAGTGCCAGCAGCAGGATGAAAACCATCTGGCTGGCGATGTTGAAACCGTTGTTGACGGAGATGAACACCGAGGACTTGATGGTGGCGAAAATGCACACCAGCACGATCACCGAGACGACACCGGAATTGGGGCTCGTCACGGCCGCGCGCAAACGTTGACCCACGGTTGCGTTGTTCGGCAAGAAAGACATCGACTTCGCTCCTCGTTATCCGGCCGCGGCCGGGGTGCGGTCCTCGGACGGTTCAGGTTCCGGTTGCGTCGGCTCGGGCGGCGATGCAGCGGGCCGGACCGTGGCCGCCAGGCGCTGCGTCATGCGGGAAAAGGCGATCGCCGCGACGATGCTGATTCCGGTGACGACCGTGAACCAGGTGGAGGAGATGCTGAGCAGTTGCATGCCCTGGCTGAGCGTCGCTAGGAAGAGGGCACCGATGACGCTTCGCCAGACACTTCCCTGGCCGCCGGACAGGCCCACACCGCCGATCACCGCGGCCGCGATCGCTGTCAGCTCGTAACCGGAGCCGAGGCCCGGCTGGACGGAATTGAGCTTGGAGGCGAGCAGTATTCCGGCCAGGCCGGCGATGGCACCGGAAAGTATGTAGACCTGAAGCCGCAGCCGGCGCAGGTTCACCCCAGCCATGTGTGCGGCGCGGTCGTTGATGCCGGCGGCATAGATGCGGCGTCCGAACGGCGTGACGATGAGGACAAGCTCCAGCAGGATCACCACGATGGCTGTGATCAGCACGGGGGAGGGCAGGCCGAAGACGGATCCCTGGGCCAGCGAGGCAAAGGATTTGGATGGCGTGCCGATGAGTTGTGCCCTGGTCGTCAACACGTTGAGGCCACCGGCGAAGATGCTGAGCGTGGCCAGCGTGACGATAAAGGGATTGATACCCATGCCGGCTATCAGCCCGCCGTTGAGCAGCCCGATAGCAGCGCCGGATGCCAGCCCGACAGCGATTGCCAGCGGCAGCGAGTTGGTTTTCTGCATAGTCAGCAGGGTCAAACCGGCGCTGACGCCGAGCACGGATCCGATTGACAGGTCGATGCCCCCGACTATCAGCACGTAACTCGTGCCGGCGGCCAGCAAGACGGTGAAGGTCGATTCGACGAACAGGTTCCGCAGGTTCTGGCTACCGAGGAAGTAGGGTGAGCTCAGCGAGAAAAATATGATCATGGCGAGGAAGATCAGCGCGACGACGACACCTTCCACCGCGGCGATATTCGCGAGACGCTCGCGGATTCTCACGATGAACTCCTTACTGCCAGGGCCATGATTACCTCGGCTCGGTCGCTTCGTTCGTCCTCGGATTGAGCCGGCCCGGCTGCTACCTCGCCGGCCACCCGGCCTTCCCGCATCACGACGATGCGGTCGCTCACGCGAAGCAGTTCGGGCAGTTCGGAGGAGATGACGATGGCGCCGCCCCCAGCATCGACGAATTCGTAGATCAGCCGGTAGACCTCGTTCTTGGCCGCGACATCGATCCCCTGGGTGGGTTCGTCGAAGATCATCAGTGCGGGACGGGTGAACAGGCATCGGGCGATGACAACCTTTTGCTGGTTACCACCACTGAGGTTGCGAATCTTCTGTTGGATACCGCTGGTCTTGACCTCAAGATCTCGGACATAGACGTTGGCAAGCTTCCGCTCGGCGGAGCGGTCGATGATCATGCCCGCCCGGGTCACCCGGCTGAGGTCAGAGATCGAGATGTTCTTGGCGAGCGAGAAATCCCCCAGCACCGCCTGGGTCTTGCGCTCCTCCGGGACGATGGCGATGCCGAGGTTGTAGGCGTCGCGCGGGTTCCTGATCCGAACCTGCTTGCCGTTCACGCTGATCTGGCCCTTGTCGGCACGATCCGCACCCAGAATGATGCGGGCGAGTTCTGTCCGTCCGGCACCGGCGATGCCGGCAATTCCGAGGATCTCGCCGCGCTTGACGACCAGGTCCACATCGCGGACCAGCGGCGCGCGAGACACCGACTCCAGCCGCAGGATCTCCTCCTCCGGCCCGGACCACCGGGTCCCACGGGCCTGCGACGAGTTATCCGCGACGGCTGAACGCCGGCGGCCGACCATCAGCCGCACCAGGGAATCAGGTGTCTGGGTGCCCGGGTCCACCGTCGCGACGTTGCGCCCGTCGCGCAGCACGGTGATGACGTCAGCGAGCCCGAACAACTCGTCGAGCCGGTGCGTCACCCACAGAATCGCGACGCCCCGATCTCGCAGCCGCCGCATGTTCTCGAACAGCGACATCCGCTCGTGGTCGGCGAGGCCGGAGGTCGGCTCGTCCAGAATCACCACCCGGGCGTCGAAGGCGAGCGCCTTGAGAATCTGGGCCGCGTGCTGCTTGAGCGCACCCAGAGTTCCGGCTGGGCGGCGCAGGTCCTCGGCGGTGAGTCCGAACTCCTCGACCAGGTGCTCCACCCGCTTGCGCATCGCCCGCTCGTCGAGCAGGAACCGGCCGAGCAGCGAGCCACGGCGCAGTTCGCGGCCCAGGAAGATGTTCTCCAGCACCGTGAGGTCGGGCGCCAGGGTCTGTTCCTGGTGGATCGTGGTGATCCCGACAGACTGCGATTGTGCGGCGTTGCTGAACTTGATCGGCGTTGCGTCGATGATGATCTCGCCGCTGTCCGGCTCCGTGATGCCGGACAGAATGCCGATCAGGGTCGACTTGCCGGCACCGTTCTCACCGAGCAGAGCGTGAATTTCGCCCCGGCGCATCGAGATGCTGACGTCGTCCAGAGCGATGACGCCGGGGTAGCGCTTACCGGCGCCTCGTGCCTCGAGCACGACAGAGCCTTGCGGCCCCGTGTCCTGGTCATCGACGAGCAGAGCCGCGTCAGTCGATCTCGAACTCATGATTTCCCACATTCCGAAAGAGAGCCTCGATGTGAGGCGGGCAGCTTTGCGCAGCACCCATCGCCAGATCACGGTGTGGCAGGTAGTGATCTGCGGTGCTGAAGTACTAGGCGATTACCAGGACGAACCTGGCTGTTACGGCTTCGATCCTTCCCCGGGCAGGCCACCGCCGGGCGGGAACACGATGGGCACCGACGCCATTCCGCCGGTCTGACCCGGGAACCACTTCGACGGTCGCTCCTGATCGAGCTCCCACTCCGGGATTCTGGCCATGAATTCCTCCGCGACGACGGTTGCCTCAACCCGGACCAGGTGCGTCCCGAGGCAGCGGTGAATACCCAGACCCAGAGCGAAGTGCCGGTTGGGCGAACGCTCGGCGATGAAGACGTCAGGGTTCGGGAACTGCCGGGGATCACGGTTGATGATCGGGTGGAAGTTCACCAGGTGCTGGCCCGCTTCCATCCTCACTCCACCGATCTCTACAGCTTCGGTGGTGATGCGCGCGCTCATGTTCGGTGAATACATCCGCAGGAACTCGTCGATTGCCGACTCGAGCAGCTCCGGCTTGCGGACCAGCCGGCGCCGCAGCTCCTTGTCCCATGCCAGCCGCCACAACATGTCTCCGAGCAGGTAGACCGTGTTGTCGATCCCGCCAATCAGCAGGATCACGAAGAAGTCGTAGAGCTCCTCGTCGGTGAGGCTTTCGCCGTCGATCTCGGCATGGATGACTTGCGACATGACGTCGTCGCCAGGGTTCTTCCGCCGGTCGGCCAGCAGTTTCTCCCAGTAGGCATCCATATCGCGCATGTGCCGACCCGCACCCTCGGGGTCCTTGTGCACCTCCATCGCCATCGAATGGACCCAAGTCCGGAACATCGAGCCTTCCTCGGGCGGCGCTCCGATGAGCATGGCCGTCATGCGGCCGGGGACCTCCTGCGTCAATGCTTCGACGATATCCACGCGACCAGAGCCGATGAACCTGTCGATCAGCAGGTTCGCGTCCTTGCGGAAGTATTCGGTCATGGCGATCGCCTGGGATGGCGAGAACGGAACCTGGAGCAGGCGCCGGTATTTCATGTGCGCGGGATCGTCGTGGCCCGCGAGCATGACTGGCCGCCCGCCCGGCGTCCCGATGGCGGGAAAGGTCACCTCGGTGGAGGAGAAGACCGCAGGATTGCGCTGAATCTGGTGGGCTTCCTCCCAGCCGGTGACAACCCAGAAGCCGCCGTAGACTTCGCTCCAACCGATCGGGGTGTTGGTCTGGATGGCCTCGTCGCGCAGCGCCTCGAAGAACTCGTATGGGGTGCCGTCAGGGCCGATCGGCGGGTTGTAATGATCGAAGTTGGTAAACAGGCTCACGGTAGCTACTTCCTTCACAGCGTTTTCCACGACAGGGCTTGCTCCGGACAGCAATTGATGGCGTTCAGGCCGCGCGCGACGGCGGCCTCGTCGGCCGGGTCGATGGCTGGACCGATGTACTCGGCATGACCGTGGTCATCGGCCGCGCGCAAGAGTTCAGGTGCGATGCGGTAACACTTGCCGTGACCGGCGCAGTAGTCGCCGACCTCGATTACTTGCAACACGTGATTCCTCCCAGCGACCCTCGACAGCAGCGTCAGCTCGAACTACTTCAGGGGCGCACGTTTGGTTTGACCTAGTCAAACTTATTCCTCTAACGTGCAAATGTTAGATGATGCAGTTCATAAGTCAAGCTTGTTCTGGGGACGTTTCCTGTTCGTGACCTCGCTGGGTTTCCGCGCAGTCGCTGATTCCATCCGGATCGCGAATGTGCCTGGCGGATAAGGCAAAACGCCAAGGCCAATCAGAAGTCCAGCCAGCCCTCGCGCAACGGGATGTGCTCGGAGCGCAAGGCGGAGTACTCGCGCATTTCCACGCACAGACCGGCGTCGTTGAAATGGAGCACCGCGCAGCCGGGCTCAGTGGTCGGCTGGCCGGAGTTCTTGACGTTTGCCCACCATTCCACCACCGACCGGTTGCCGTCCGAAAGCACCTTTCCGTAGGTGACATCGCAGTCGGACTGATTGGCCGTGCCTTGCTTCCACATGGCACGGATTGCCTCGCGTCCGGTCACCGGCTGGTCGAGCACCGAGATGTACAAACGGCCGTTCTCGACGAACAACGAGGCCACCAGGTCTGCATCATGATCGCGCCAGGCTTGCGCGAACTGCTCGATCCACGCGTCGGGCGTCAACGCGGTTTGTTCTGCTGACATAAGGACTCCTATGAGAAGGCCGGCTGGCCGAGCGTGGTCCTGGTCGGACTGCCCGGATGGCTGACATGGGCGGGAATCAGGCTGGGACGGATCCGCCCGCCGGGAATACGATCGGTACCGACGTCATGCCGGCGACCTGGCCGGGCGTCCACTTGGGTGCGCGGGACGGACTCAGCTCGAAGTCCGGAATCCTGCGAAGGAACTCCTCAGCGACGATGCGCATCTCGACCCGCACCAGGTGCGCACCGAGGCAGCGGTGGATGCCGAGTCCGAGAGCGAAGTGCCGGTTCGGCGTCCGTTCCGCGATGAACACGTCGGGGTTCGCGAACTGGCGTGGATCCCGGTTGGCGATCGGATGCACCATCTGGATCTGCTGTCCCGCCGCCAGGTCGACGCCTGCGATCGTCACTGGTTCGTTGACGATCCGTCCGGCCTGTGCCGGCCCGTACAACCTGAGGAACTCGTCAACCGCGCTCGCCCACATCGCGGGCTTGGCAGCAAGCTGCCGGCGAAGCTCCTTGTCCCAGGCCAGGCGCCAGAACATGTTGGCCAACTGGTGGACCGTGTTGTCGATGCCACCGATCAGCAGCGCGATGAAGAAGTCCTTGATCTCGTCATCGTTGAGCTTCTCCCCGTCGAGTTCGGCATGCACGACGGTGGACAGGATGTCGTCTCCAGGATTGCTGCGGCGCTCCTCGAGCAGTTCGGCGAAATGCTCGTCGAGATCACGCACGTGCGCCGCGGCACCCTCGGGATCGGTGTGCACCTGCATCACTATTGCGTGGACCCAGGTGCGGTAGCGGTCGCCGTCCTCGGGCGGCCTGCCCATGATCATCGCGGTCATTCGCCCCGGCACGGCCTGGGTCAGTGCCGCCACCAGATCCACCTCGCCGTCGGCGATGAATCTGTCGATGAGCAGGTTCGTGTCCTTGCGGAAGTACTCCTCCATCTCCAAGGCCTTGCTGGGAGAGAACGGGATCTGCAGCAACCGGCGGTACCTGCTGTGCGCCGGCTCGTCATAACCGGCGAGCATCAGGGGCCGTTCGCCCGGCGTGCCCAGCGTCGGGAAGTTGACGCCCTTGCTGGAGAAGAGATTCGCCTTGTGCTGGATCTCGCGCATGGCTTCCCAGCCGGTCACGACCCAGAATCCTCCGTAGATCTCACTCCAGCCGATGGCCTTGTCCGTCTGGACAGCCTCGTCACGCAGCGCCTCGAAGTATTCATACGGCGTGCCGTCCGGGCCGAGCGGGGTGTTGTAGTGGTCGTAGTCGGTGTAGAGACTCATTTCGCGTGCTCCTGTCGTGTAACAACCGGTCTCATGCCGATGCCAGCATGGGGTGGAGAAACTCGGCGGCGTCAGCCGCGAGCGCATCCATAGACGGCGCGACGGGTCGCCACAGGGATACCGCTTTGGCAATCTCCTTGACGGTCGGGAGGAAGGATTCCACGACCACACCACCCTGGTAGCCGACCTCGCGCAGTGCCGCGATGACCTCGGCCCATGGCGTGTGGCCGGTTCCGGGAGTGCCGCGATCGTTCTCCGATGCCTGGAAGTTGACGATGTGGCTGCCTGCCGCGGCAATCGCGCTCGGCAGGCTCTTCTCCTCGATGTTCATGTGGAACGTGTCGAGCATAAGACCGACGTTGGCCAGGCCGATGTCCTCGCACAACCGGACGCCCTGCTCGACGGTGTTGACCAGGTCGGTCTCGAAGCGATTCAATGGCTCGACCGCAAGGGTGACCTCTGCCGCGGCGGCTGCCTCACCGACCTGCCGCAGGCCCTGCACCGCACGGTCCCACTGAGCCTGGCGCTCTGCCGGCTCGAGCAGTCG
>JAVEES010000144.1 GCA_030840285.1 Pseudonocardiales bacterium | reverse complement strand
AATATGTCCCTGGACTGGCGACGGGTTACACCGTTTCGCCCGATGCCAAGACCTACACGTTCAAGCTGCGCCAGGACGTCACCTTCCACGACGGGACGAAGTTCAACGCCGACGCGGTGAAGGCGATGTTCGAGCACATCGTCGATCCTGCAACGAAGTCGCGGTCGGCACTCGGTTCACTCGGCTCGTACAAGGAAACCCGAATTCCAGACCCGTACACCGCAGAGGTCGTGTTCAACGAACCCAATGCGGCCTTCGCGCATGAGATGACGACCATCCTCTTCGGGATGTCCTCGCCGACCGCGCTGAAGAAGTACGGGCCCACCGGCTTTGGAAACAACCCGGTCGGCACCGGACCGTTCAAGTTCGTCAGCTATGCGACCCAGGACCACATCTCACTGGTGAGCAACCCCGATTACAAGTGGGGGCCCTCGACGTTCGGGCCCGCCGGCCCGGCCAAGCTCAAGTCGCTGACCTTCAAGATCCTCCCGGACACGAACACGCGTTACAGTGCGCTGCGGGCGGGCCAGATCGAAATGGCGATGAACCTGGACCCGAACAACATCCAGGCCGTCAAGAAGTCGAGTTCGTTCACCCACTACAACGTTTCCTCCACCGGTCAGCCCTACGGCTACCCACTCAACGTCAGCAAGGCGCCGACGAACGAGCTTGCGGTGCGGCAGGCGATCCTGCATGCGGTCGACCAGGACAAGATGAATCAGACCGTTCTCAACGGTGCGTACGAACCTGCTCACGACCTGCTGACCCCGACGACTCCCGGCTACAGCAAAGCCTCCTCGACGCTGTATCCCTACGACCCCGAAAAGGCCAAGAGCCTGCTGGATCGAGCCGGTTGGCAGGTGGGCAGCGGTGGCGTTCGAACCAAGAACGGCAAGCCACTGCACCTGGACATACTCATCCAGTCATCCAACGGTTTCGACCTGCCGACTCAGTACATCGTGAACGAGTTGCAGGGCGTCGGCTTCTCGGCGAGCATTTCCGCGCAGCCGTTCCTGACGGCAGCGGCGTCCTACAACAAGGGTGTCCAGAACCTGGCAGCGATCTTCTACTACGACGTGGACCCCTACTTCCTGCGCGGACTCAACGGGTGCAACGCGATTGCCTCGGGGTTCAACTGGGGCCACTACTGCCAGCCCTCGGTCGACACCGCCATCGTTCACGCCAACGCCGTTGTGGACCCGACGGCACGCACTCGGGAACTCGAGGACATCGCGACCAAGCTGATGGAGGACGCGACGTTCCTGCCGCTCTACAACGTCAGCGGCGTCTATTCGGCGGTGAAGAATCTGACGGGCTTACAATTCGGGGTCACCGGTTATGCCCTGTTCCACACCGCTCAACTGACCTAGGCGACTGTCGATGGCGAAATTCATATTCGGCCGCATTCTGGTCGCGGTTCCGGTCCTCATCGGGATCACCATCGTGTCGTTCATGATCATCCACTTGATCCCCGGCAGCCCTGCCCAGGCGATGCTCTTCGGCTCGAATCCGACGCCGCAGCAGGTACACAACCTCGAAGTCCAACTCGGCCTGAACAGACCGCTTTACCTGCAGTACGCCAAGTACGTCTGGGCATTGCTGCACGGTGATCTGGGGACGTCGTTCGTGACCGGCCGGGGGGTGGCCTCCGAACTCATGAGCCGGGCGCCCAGCACGTTCGTCCTCAGTGGCGCCGCGATGCTGGTGGCGATCGTCGTCGGCATTCCGTTCGGGATTGTCGGCGGCGTAGCCCCAGGTTCGATCGGCGATCGGGTCGCCCGGTTCGTCTCGGTCTCCGGGGTCGCCATCCCGTATTTCTGGCTGGCGCTGATCTTCACGCTGATCTTCGCGGTCCGGCTGCAATGGTTCCCCGCGGTGGGCAGCCAGGGCATCCAGTCGCTCGTCCTGCCCGCCGTCGCGTTGGGCTGGGGCTACGCGGCTGTGCTGACCCGGCTCATCCGCAGCAGGCTGATCGAGGAATACCACTCCGAATACATCAAGACCGCCAGGGCTAAGGGCGCCGGTGGAACCAGGGTGTTGCTGAACCACGCGCTGCGCAACGCCGCCATCCCGACCGTCACCATGCTGGGACTGCAGGTCGGCAACATCCTCACCGGTGCTGCCGTGATCGAGGTGATCTACGGCCGTCCGGGCCTGGGCAGTTACCTGGTCAGTTCGATCTCAGCCAAGAACATCCCGGTAGTTCAAGGAGCCGTATTGTTCATCGGCGTCGCCTATATCGGCATCAACCTCGTGGTGGACCTGCTGGTGGGAATCATCGATCCACGTACCCGAAAGAGCGTGGCAGCGTGACCGCCCACGGCGTGGCCGCCCCCGAAGTGCCGATTCGGCGGCCGGCGCCTGAGGCCTCGGCCGGTACCGGCGCCGGCCGGATCGGCAAGGCAGTCGCGGCGCATCGGCACAAGGTGGCTTGGGGCGTGCTGCTCCTCATGCTGGCCGCCCTTGCGCTCGTGGTCTTCGCACCCGGCCTGATCGCCTCCGGCAATCCCACCGAGCCGGTCGCGACAGCCCTTACCGGCCCGAGCGGACAGCACTGGTTCGGCACCGATCAGCTCGGCCGGGACGTCTTCACCCGCACTGTCTTCGGCGGCCGTCCGATCATCGTCGCGAGCCTCGTCGGAATTCTGATCGCGACCGTGTCCGGTGTCGCGATGGGCCTCATTGGTGGCGTGGCGCCACCACTGGTCAGCGGCCTGATCATGCGAATCCTGGACATCATCCTTGCGCTGCCGGCCTTGCTGATCGCGCTGATGGTCGTCGCCATCGTGGGTACCGGCACGACGAGCGTCATCGTCGCCGTCGGTTTCGCCTACGCGCCGGCCTTCGCCCGTGTGATCTACAGTTCGGTGCGGCGGTTGCGAACGGCCGATTACATCGCGGCATCCAGGGTGTTCGGTGGCAGCGGAACCCACAACATCTTCCGGCACCTGCTGCCCAACCTCGCGAACGAGATCGCGGTTCTGGTCAGCAGCGCCATCGGCTGGGCGATCTTGACGGCCGGTACGCTGAGCTTCCTCGGATTCGGGGTCAGCCTTCCGAAGCCGGACTGGGGCGTCGACCTCTCCTCCGGTGGCCAGTATCTGGAGACGGCTTGGTGGATCTCGACCTTTCCTGGCCTGGCGATCACGGTATCGATCCTGCTCAGCAACTATCTAGGCGATTTCGTGGGCGCGGCCCTGGATCCGCACAGCTCGGTGAAGGCTCCGCGGGCCAGCGCGCTACTGCATTGATGATCATGTTCAGAAGGAGTTGTTGATGTCCCTTCTCGAGGTCCGGGATCTGCAGACGGAAATCCGTCGTGGGCACGATCTGGTCCGCCCCGTCAACGGGATCTCCTTCGATGTCGCGCCCGGCGAGACGGTCGGGCTGGTCGGCGAATCCGGATGCGGCAAGAGCATGACCGGCATGTCGATCATGGGCCTGCTTCCACCGGGAGGCAGAGTCGCCTCGGGCAGCATCAAGCTGCGCGGGCGTGAGCTAACCGCACTGAGCGAAGCCGACATGCGCAAGGTTCGCGGCAGCGAGGTGGGGGTGGTGTTCCAGGACCCCATGACCTCGCTGAACCCGACGATGACGATCGGAAACCAGATCGCCGAGGCGGTTCGGCTGCACCGCAAGGTCTCCCGGGCCGCGGCGATGGACCGTGCCAAGGAGGTACTCGGCCTGGTAGGTATGCCGAAACCGGCCAGCCGGCTGGGCGATTACCCGCACCAGCTCTCAGGTGGGATGCGGCAGCGCGTGATGATCGCACTCGCGCTGGCCTGCGAACCGAAGCTGCTGATCGCCGATGAACCGACGACCGCGCTGGACGTCACGATCCAGGCACAGATCCTGGATCTGCTGGCCGAGCTGCGCAACAGGCTGGAAATGGGCATCCTGCTGGTGACCCACGATCTCGGGGTGATCGCCGGACGTGCCGACCGGGTGCTGGTGATGTACGCGGGACGGATCGTCGAAACAGGGGAGACCAAGGCGCTGTTCGCCGAGCCGCGGCATCCCTACACCGAGGCACTGCTGGCCTCGATCCCCACTTTGGAGCAGGACAAGAACGAGGCACTGCAGTCGATACCGGGCCTGCCACCGGACCTGGCCAATCCGCCGAAGGGATGCCGGTTCGCGCCGCGCTGCCGGTATGCCACGGAATTCTGCCGGGACAACGATCCTGACCTCAGCCCGAACAAGGACGGCCAGTCCTACGCTTGCTTCTTTCCGCGTTCGGCTTCTTCGCGCGAGCTGATCACCATCCGGCGAGCCAGCTCCGACGAGGTCGCACCCGCTGTGCTGCCAGTGGCCGGTGAGACGCTTCTCGAGGTCCGCGACGTCCACAAGGAATTCGAGCTCGGCGGTGGGCTTCTCCGCAGCTCGGCGGGATCGGTGAAGGCCGTTTCCGGGGTCAGCTTCGATGTC
>JAVEES010000076.1 GCA_030840285.1 Pseudonocardiales bacterium | reverse complement strand
AATTGAAACAGGCTGGGCCGCAATCGAATTACTACGTCGAGGCGTTCGCATTGTCGATACTCAAATTCCGTCGTCATCGAGTGCTGGATCGGATGATCAGCGACGAGCCCGGCTTGGTGATGGAGCTGGTTGGGCGGCACTACACCGCCGCGATCGAGCGGATGGCCGAAGCGCTGCGCGTCATCTTCCCGAGCGGCTTCGCCGAGCGGATCGGAGAGCTGGCGGTCACCGAGCTGGCCGACACCATCCTGCGCTACGCGGCGATGGCGCTTCTCCTGCCCAGCACGCAACCGCTGGAGACCCCCGACGACATCCGGGCCTTCGCGAGGCAGCACTTTCTGCCAAGTCTGCCCGCGGCGCTGCGTGCCGTGCCTGCTGGTTAGCTGCACTGCGTTTCGTAAACCGGACTATCGGGCAGCCGTACGGCATGAGCAGCGAACAACAGCAGACACAGGATCAAGGCGAACAAGATCAACAGCAAGGCGAGGCGGAACGCAACGAAGCCGGGCAACTGACAGAGAAGCCCGAGGTCACCGAAGACCACAAAAAGCAAGCAAAGGAGATGGCAGAGTCCTACCACGAGGACAATCTGCAGACCTCGACGTTGCCGGGAAGCGACGGCACGGTCTCTGGCACGGCGGTCACGGACTGGGTCGACGACGACGACAAGGGCAAGATCGAGACCTCTGCCGAGGAAGGCAAGGTCGAGTACCGCAACACCGAGGAATTCAAGAAGATCCAGGAGTCGTGACGCTTCCAGCCCAGGCGCTCGCGCAAGTGCCTAGGGTTGAAAGGCGTGACACCGCTTGAACAAATAGCGCCGACCTTCGTCGACATGGCGCACTCCATCGTGTGGGCCTCCGTCGCCACCGTCGACCAGAACGGCCGCCCGCGCAGTCGCATCCTGCATCCGATCTGGGAGTGGAACGGCACCGACCTGTTTGGCTGGATTGCCACGGTGCCCAGCCCGGTGAAGAAGGCGCACCTCGCTGTTCATCCGGAAATGGCGGTCAGCTATTGGACGACGACCCACGACACCTGCGCGGCAGAATGCCTGGTGGAGTGGTATCACGACGACGACACCCGAGTCGCTGTATGGGAGAAATTCGCCACCGGTCCCGCACCGGTCGGTTACGACCCGTCCATCATCCCGATGTGGGCCGACGGCCCCACCTCAGATGAGTTTGCCGCTCTGCGGCTGAGCCCGTATCGGCTGCGGGTGATGCCCGGCGCGGTGATGATCAAGGGCGAAGGCGAAACGCTCACCTGGACCGTGACGTGAACCCGACCACGACCGAGCAGACCGACGAAGGTGCGCTACCGCTGGCGCCGAAGAACCCCCTGCCGCTTCGGCAGTTGGTGAAGCTGGTGCGCAGGCTCGATACCGGACAGGAAGTGATCCGCGACGCCGGTGGCCCTGTCACCCGAATTCAGTTCGGCCCGAAGTGGTTGTTCCCGCCGATCGTGGCGGTGATGTCGCCGAACGCGGTGCGCGACGTGTTGAGTCGCAACGACGCGTCTTCCGAGCGGTGCGTCATTCACGAGGAAGTACAGAACATGGCGGGCGACAGTCTGTTCGTCCTCCCCAATGAGCAGTGGCGCCCACGCAAGCGAGCACTGCAACCCGTATTCACAAAACACAACGTCCAAAACTTCGGCGGCCACATGTCCAGGGCGGCACAGCAATTCGTTGACCGCTGGCCGGACGGCGGTGACGTGGACCTCGACACCGAATGCCGCACAGTAGCCATGCAGTCGCTGGGGCGTTCGGTTCTCGGCATCGATCTCAACGAGCGGGCAGACACCATCGCCCGGTGCATGCACGTGGCGTCCTCCTACACCGCCGACCGCGCGTTGCGGCCGGTGCGTGCACCGCGATGGCTGCCGACACCCGCGCGCCGCCGGGCCCGCGCCGCGGTCGGGGCGATGCGTGACGTCACCGACGAAATGGTGCGCGCATGCCGCGCGGATCCGACGCGTGACGCGCCGCTCGTCCAAGCGTTGATCGCGGCCACCGACCCAGAGGCCGGGCAGCCGCTCTCCGACGAAGACATCTCCAACGACCTGCTGATCTTCATGCTGGCCGGCCACGACACCACCGCGACGGCACTTACCTACTCTCTGTGGGTGCTGGGGCACCACCCTGACATCCAGGATCGGGTCGCCGCAGAGGCCGCCGCGATCGGCGATCGGCAGCTCTCACCCGACGACGTGTCGCGACTCGGATATACCGTGCAGGTGCTGCACGAGTCGTTGCGGCTCTGCCCACCCGCCGCGGGCGTCGCGCGATTGGCGACGCACGACATCGCAGTTGACGGCTACCGCGTCGAGGCGGGCAGCCTTGTCGCCGTGGGAATCTACGGTCTGCACCACGATCCGTCGCTCTGGCCCGATCCAATGGTCTTCGACCCCGACCGGTTCAGCCCGGAGAACACGAAGTCCCGCAACCGGTGGCAATTTCTCCCGTTCCTCGGTGGGGGACGCCCGTGTATCGGCGAACACTTCGCGAGACTGGAGACCACGCTTGCCTTGGCAACCATTGTCCGGGCCATGGAGATCCAGTCGTTGGACGAGGGTTTCGAGTGCGACGTGCCGTTCACGACCGTCGCCAAGGGACCGATCCCCGCGCGCGTGCGCCGGCGGAACTAGGGCGCGTACGGCCGAGTCGCCCCCTCGGCGCGGACCGAACCGGTCCGCCGACGGGTGGCCGCGGCTGACAGTGGGGTGGCGATGTCCTCCAGCGACTTGCCTTCGGCGTCGACCGCGAGGAACCACGCGACCAGACCGCCGCCGATCATCACCGCCGCACCGAGCAGATAGCCGAGGAACAAGCGGAACGGCTCCGAGCCATCACCGATGAGCGCGCCGTAGATGACTGGGCCGAGGGCACCGAAACACTGTGCAATGGCGAAGAATACGGCGATCGCCTTCGCTCGGACTTCGAGGGGAAAGATCTCGCTCACGGTGAGGTAGGCCGAGCTGGCACCGGCCGAGGCGAAGTAGAAGATGATGCACCAGGCGATGGTCTGGGTGATGGCATTGAGTAGCCCTGCGTTGAACAGGACTGCGCTGATAGCCAGCAGCACACCGGACAGGATGTAGGTGCCTGCGATCATCGTCTTGCGGCCGATGGTGTCGAAGAAATGCCCAATGGTCAACGGTCCCAATAAGTTACCGGCCGCGAACGCGATCAGGTACAGCGGGGTCGAGCCGGAGGGCACGCCGTAGAACTTCCCGAGCACCAGCGTGTAGGTGAAGAAGATCGCGTTGTACAGGAACGACTGGCTGATCATCAATGCGGCGCCAAGCACTGAACGGCTGGGATAGTCGCGGAAGAGGACTCGGGTAAGCGCCACGTATCCGATCTTCTCCGTAGGACGCAACTCAATGGCCTTACTCTCATCGAGGGGGGGCAGCGTCGCGCCGGTGGCCTCGACCTCTTGCTCGATGTATGAAATGGAGCGCTCGGCTTCCTCCACTCGACCGTTCATCACCTGCCAGCGCGGGCTTTCCGGAAGGTTGCGCCGTACCACAAGAATCACCGCACCGAGGACCGGGCCGATCAGAAAAGCCAGCCGCCAACCCAGACTGAGGTCGATCACCTTGAGGAAGACGAAGGTGCCGATCGTGCCAAGGATCGCGCCGGCCCAGTATGTGCCGTTGACGGCGATGTCGACTCGGCCACGGAAGCGGGCCGGGATCAGCTCGTCGATCGCCGAGTTGATGGCCGCGTATTCGCCGCCGATCCCCATGCCGGCGATGAACCGGGTGACGTAAAGGAAGATGATCCAGCCGACGCCATTGCCGAGCGTCAGGGCGGTCAGGCCGCTTCCCAGCAGGTACACCCCCAGGGTGATCATGAAGAGGTTGCGTCGGCCGAGCTTGTCTGACAGCCGCCCGAAGAAGAGTGCGCCGACGACCTCACCGGCCAGATACACGGCGGCGACCAGCCCGACAGCCGCCGACGACAGACCAAGGGTCTCAGGCTGGGAAAGCGTGTCCGCTACGGCGCTGGCGACGGTGATCTCAAGGCCATCGAGGATCCATGCCACGCCGAGCGCGACGACCATTCGGGTGTGGAAAGACGACCACGGCAGCCGATCGATGCGGGCGGGGATGAGACTGCGGATGGGACTCTGTGTCTCTGCTGGTGCCGACATGGCCGCCTCCTTGCGAACCGGGATAACCAGCGGACTTGCCCGTCGGCGGCCAATCGAAACCTCGCTAGGCGCGCTTGAGCAGCACCGCCTGCTCGAAGGGCAGCAGTGCGAACATGGGCCGCATCCATCCCTTCACCGACCCTGCGGCTTGGGCCTTCGGCATCACCTGCGGCTCGGTCACGGCAAACGTCTTGCCGTACCGCCTCATCCGGCCCCCGTTGGAGGACACGATGTTCTTGAGCCAATCCCGGTCGGGGCCATAGGTGAGCAGGATCGCCACGCCGTCGTCAGTGCTGAAAACCGTCAATGGAGTGCGATACGGCTTGCCCGACTTGCGGCCGACGTGCTCGAGGATGCCCATAGTCGGAGCCCAACCGGCCCACATCCGTTGGACGGGATTGGTGAAGTACCGGTTGAATCGCGCCAGCCATTGCGGTAGTTGCATGAAACCCATCAAACTCGTAGCCCATGGCCTATCTCAAGCCTCCATGGTTCGCCCGTGCGGTCTTCAACAAGGTCGCCATGGCGACCGGGATGAGCAGCACAGAGAAGCTGACGGTGACCCGGCGCCGCAGCAAGCAACGTCAAGAGATCCCTGTGATCACGGTGGACGTCGGCGGCGCCAAATACGTGGTGTCCACCCGCGGGGAGTCCGAGTGGGTGAGGAATCTGCGGGCCGACCCGAACGTGACGATCGGGTCGACGAACTACGTCGCCCACGAGATCCCTGAGCAGGACCGTCAACCGATTCTGACCGCCTACCGCAAGAAGGCCGGCCGTGCGGTCGAAGGCTACTTCCGCCAGCTGCCCCGCGAGGCCGACCACCCCGTCTTCGTCGTCACGCCGAAGGGCTGAACCACTACACCCTGTAGTTGCCGCGCCCCGCCGGGCTGGAACACTAGTGGTCATGCACCGCACCTCGTTGTCGGTCGCGGCCTCCGCGAAGCTCTTCGCCGACGCGT